>JBAZQN010000010.1 GCA_041645165.1 Patescibacteria group bacterium
AATCCGCTCGTGCTGAAACGTGAAGTTGAAAAGCGATTACAAATCCTGTACGATACTCAAAAGCGCTGCGGTCGATCCCAATTTTAAATCCCCTCTACGGTAACAGTTTCTAATGATCTATATCGTAAATGTCGAAAAGATTGATGATTTTTGTGTTTTAACCTTTTAAGGTTTGTATTACAGAAGAATCGATATTTATTTATAGACCGCTTATATTGTGTATTCTCCTAATTTTTTTAGGTAACTCCTCACTTACCTAAATCTAGAAGCGAAGGAATACCAATTTTTCGAGGACTTATGCCTGTAGTCAGGTAGGTATAAGCGCGAGGGTAGTTGGGTCGCGTCCGCAGAAAAATTGTGTATTCCTGAGCGAGAAAGAACCTGAGTGAGCAGTCACTTTTTTAGGGATTGACTAATTTTAATAAAACATCATAATAAGACCTATGTATGACAGAAAACTCCATACTCAATAAATTCACCTCGCACTATCAGCATGTAGTGAGCAATGCCTACCGCTTTGCGATGTATGCTAAGGCCCCCCACATTGAACCGATCCACCTCTTGTGGGGCTTGGTAAGCGAAACAGGATCGCTCGCGCACGAAATCCTGCGAAAAGCAGGCCTTCCCCCTCCTCCCCTCCCGCCGCTTGAGGGGGAGATAAAAAGCGCGCCAAGCTCCGTCTTTGCCCTTCCCATCACCGATACGGTGAAGGCGGTGATAAAAAAATCAGTGCTGGCCGCTTCCCGCTACCATCACAAATACATCGGCACCGAACATCTGCTTCTTGGCCTTCTCAACAGCAGGGACGCAGTGGTCGAGAGCGCGCTCCAAGACCATCGGATTACCATCCCTGCGCTCAAGAAACACGTCGCGCTCGTAATGAAATCCACCTCGCGCTTCCCGGATCTCACCCAGGCAATCTCCCGCGATGAAATGGAAGACGAAGAAGATGAAACCCGCACCCATTCGTCGAAAACAAAAACGCCTGCATTGGATTTTTTTGCCAATGAGCTGACCTCCGTTGCCGCGCAGGTGCGCCTAGATCCCGTCATAGGCCGCGCAAAAGAAATCAACCGCATCATCCAAATCCTTTCCCGAAAGACAAAAAATAATCCTATCCTCCTCGGCGACCCCGGGGTGGGAAAAACAGCGATTGTGGAAGGGCTGGCAAAACGCATCTGGGAGGGTAATGTGCCAGATCTCCTTCTGCGCAAACGCATTTACAGCCTCGACCTTACCCTCCTGGTCGCCGGCACGATGTACCGCGGCGAGTTTGAATCGCGCATCAAGCAAGTGCTCGATGAAGTGCGCGCCGATCCCAATATCATCCTTTTCATCGACGAGATCCATAATATTATCGGCGCAGGGTCGGCCTCCGGGTCGCTCGATGCGGCGAATATCCTGAAACCCGCGCTCGCGCGGGGGGAAATACACTGCATCGGCGCGACGACGTATGAGGAGTACAAACAGCACCTTGAAACCGATCCTGCCCTTGAGCGGCGTTTCCAGGCGGTGCAGGTAAGTGAGCCATCGGTCGATGAAACCGTAGAAATTCTCAAAGGAGTAAAGGCATCCTATGAAACGCATCACCATGTGAGCGTCGAAGACGACGCATTAACGGCGGCCGCGCACCTCTCCGCGCAATATCTGCCTGAAAAACGCCTTCCGGACAAGGCAATCGACCTGGTGGACGAAGCATCCGCCATGAAACGCATAAGCGGTTCAGAAAACCCCTATTTGCGCGAATTGCGGACAAAAGAATCGGCCTTCGAGGCGGTGAAGAAGGAAAAAGAGGAAGCGGTGAAGAAGGAAAATTTTCCCCTTGCGCTCCAGAAAAAAGAAGAAGAAAGAGCCATTGCCGCAGCTATTGCAGATTTGCATAAAAATGAACAAAACCGCGAATCAAGCGCTTTGCGCTACGGTAACGTGACCCGGGAAGATATTATCCACGTGCTTTCCGACATTACCGGAATCCCCTTGGGACGGATTGAAGAGGAAGAGCGGGGCCACCTGTTAAATCTGGAAACGCTCCTTACTGAGCGGATTATTGGCCAGGAAGAAGCGCTCCATGAAGTGGCAAACTTTATCCGGCGTTCGCGCGCCGGCTTATCCGGCGACAAGCGCCCCTTGGGTTCATTCATTTTCCTCGGGCCTTCTGGGGTAGGGAAGACGGAAACCGCGAAAGTGCTCGCGGAAGTGGTGTTCCGCGATCCGGAAGCGTTCATAAGATTCGACATGTCGGAATTCAGCGAAAGCTTCAATATCTCCAAACTTATCGGCGCGCCCGCAGGCTACGTAGGGTATAGGGAGGGCGGAAAACTCACCGAACTCGTCAGGCGCAAGCCCTATTCAGTCATTCTCCTGGATGAAATAGAGAAAGCGCACCCCGATATATTCAATCTCTTCCTCTCGATCCTTGATGACGGTTTTCTGACCGATGCGACCGGGCGAAGAGTAAATTTCCGGAATACTATTATCATCATGACCTCGAACATCGGGCTCTCCTTGTTTAACGCGAATGCCTCGCTTGGGTTCTCGTCTGCAGACGCGAAACGCGGAACCGTATATGAAGAAACGAAAATGCGGGTGTTGGGCGAACTGCATGAACGGTTTCGCGCCGAATTTTTAAACCGCATCGACCGTATCATGGTCTTCCGCCCTTTAAACACCGCATCGCTTAAAACAATCGCCGAACAGCAGCTCCGCCAAATCCAAGCGCGCCTCGCCAAACAATCCATTACGCTCACATGGGATAAAAAAGCAGCCGATCTCATCACGAAGCTTTCCCAGAGTCCCAACGAGGGCGCGAGAAAAATTTCACGGGTTTTAAGGCAACACGTGGAGGACGCGCTCACCGATCTTTTGCTTAACAGTAAAGCGCGCACCGGCTCGGTGATCCGCCTTACTGTACGAAAAGACGCTATCGCGCTTGTGAGCTCCAAGTAAACTAAGGAAACCACCCCCCTCCCTTCCTTTATAAGGAGTGGACAAGGGGAGGTCTCAATAATTAAATTCCAATACGAAATATAATTCTCTCTTTGATACCCTCCTCAACCTCATCACGCCCCGCGAATGCTTCCAATGCGGGAGCGTAGGCGCGTGGCTGTGCGCGCGGTGCACCGCGTCTCTTCCTCTGCTCCACCCAATCCCCTGCCCGGTATGCCAGCGCCCCACCACGGCGGGAAGCGCGCATATCCAATGCAGAAAAAATCTGGGATTAGAAGGCTGCCTGTTGGCTGCCAATCTTTCCCATAAAACCATGGAACTTTTGCTCTATGGATTGAAATACCACGGATTGAAATCAGCGGCCATACCCTGTGCGCGTCTGCTTGCGCGCGCGCTCACGGAAAACTACTCTTTATCAGAGCGCCCGGTCTCCGCAGCCTTCTGCCCTATTCCTCTCCATCCACAGCGCGAGAGGGAACGCGGCTATAACCAAGCACGCTTGATCGGCAAGGCACTCTCGCATGAGCTTTCGCTTCCCCTTCGAGAGCTCCTTATCCGCACACGCGCAACTAAGGATCAGGTGAAATTAAACCGCGCACAGCGGCTCCTCAACCTTGACGGCGCATTCGAACCGCAGCAAGATGCCATTCTGCAGGAACAGGTCGTGTTTCTTATTGATGACGTGGTCACCAGCGGCGCGACGCTGCATGCCGCGGCATCCGCCCTTCGGAAACAGTGGCCGCATTTACAAATCTGGGGACTGGCGGTGGCATACCATGCGCATGGAAACAATTAATTCTTAACTTTGTAATAAACTTGCCCAGTATATCAACATCCAACGCCACACGTGACGCGGATGGTAGTGTACTCTTGTATGGTTGCGAACTTGTAGTGTTGGTGCACAATCTTGTGTGAAGATAACGTGTGGCGATCGGTGAGGGAGGCGTGAAGGTACATCTCGACGTTCTTACCAGACCCTTCTATCTCATCATTATTTACTACTCATAAGTTTATGCCTCCCTCTTGGATGTTGTATTATCTGGGCTTGATTATTGTGAGATAATTTCGTATCCTTTCCCTGCTGGTTCTTTAACGCGGAGAAATGGCTGAATGCCAGTCAAAGACATCCGGCGGGCGTTCATAGACGCCCGGGCGACACGAAACCTCAAATTTTATATTGCGAGGCATCGCCCGAACAAATTATATGGAGAGGTGGCTGAGTGGCCGAAAGCGGCGCCGTGCTAAGGCGTTAGGGATGCAAGTCCCTCGTGGGTTCGAATCCCACCCTCTCCGAATGAGTTTACGAATGAGGAAAGAGTTCCGCAACTGCTTGCGTGGCGTGTGGAATGAGAAAGGTTTGGCGATGTGCGCGAAGCGGAATCTTTACCCCGATGCATATCGGGGCCACCCTCTCCGAATTTGAAAATTATAAAATTAAAACACATGGAGGGGTCGCATAGCGGTTTAGTGCACCGGTCTTGAAAACCGGAGTACCGCAAGGTACCGTGAGTTCGAATCTCACCCCCTCCGCCAGACTTCGCCAAGGCTACGTCTAGGCTAGCCTGAAGCCTTGAATAAAATAAATAAAGTGATATGTTTTATACTTACATACTCAAAGAGAAACAAAAACATCATTTCTATGTTGGTTCGTCGAATGATCTGAATGAACGCCTTCAAGAACACGCACAAGGATTAACAAGATCAACAAGAGGAAGGGTGTGGAATCTGTATTGTTATTTCGCATTCCCAAGTGAAACGCTTGCAAGAAAATTTGAACAATATTTAAAGACTGGATCTGGAAGAGCTTTTGCCAAACGGCATTTTGAATTTCAAGTTGACGAAGCTTTAGCGTAGTCACTCTCACCCCCTCCGCCAGACTTCGCCAAGGCTACGTCTAGGCTAGTACCGTATCTCGTTAACGTCCCATAGTGATCCGCTTCCAGATTTTATTAAAACTCAAGCTGAAAGGCGTATTTCCCGCTATGGGAGACCAAAGAGATACGGCACTAGTCTGTAGCCTTGAATAAATAAAGCGCATCCGCCAATGAGGGAACATAACCTCATATGAAGAAGAAACATACGGATGAATCGAATATGGTATACTGGAAACATGAAAAAATTCATGTTTTTCTTTTTTATTTTTGCGGCTTTTTTTGACACAGGAACGCGCGCGGAAGCGGCAGAGACGCTCGCGGAGCGCTTACGCGGGCGCATTCTCCTGCAAGTCGAGAGCTATGGCAGAGCATGGTATGTGAATCCGGCGGATGGGACGCGGTATTATCTCAAGGACGGAGAAACCGCGTTTGAACTTATGCGCTCATTCGGGCTGGGGATTACGGACCGCGATCTCGCAAAAATTCCCATTGCACGCGGGCAGGCGGCGGATCGCACATTGGCAGCCCGGCTCTCAGGGCGCATTCTCCTGCAGGTGGAAAAGCGCGGAGAAGCGTGGTATGTGAACCCTTCAGATGGCCTGCGCTATTACCTGCAAGACGGAAATGCGGCGTATGCGCTCATGCGCCAATTTGGGCTGGGGATAAAAGACAAGGACTTGCGGAAGATTGAAATGAACGATGTGCAGATCGTGCAAGATACTACGTTTGATGACGTGGCGTATGTGAAACTCTCGGGAGGCGACATTGTCGCGGAAAAACACCAAAACCAAATCCTCCCTCCTGCTTCGCTCACGAAACTCATGACCGCACTCGTGCTTATCGACCATGATTTTGATTTTCACCGGACGCTAACCCTAACCGCCGATGCCCTTGCCTTCCCCAAGGCGCTCGTGGGCGACGATACCACCAGCGAGATTGAACTTGAAGCGGGAGACCAGGTGCAGGCCGACGATCTGTTTATCGCCATGCTGGTGGCGTCTTCCAACCAGGCGGCGATTGCCTTGGTGGATGCGAGCGGCATGACGCGCGAGGAGTTTATCGCCGCCATGAACGCGCGCGCGAAAGCCATGGGATTGACGCGCACCCGCTTCTTTGATCCGGCGGGGCTCGACGCGCATACCGTCACGACGCCCTATGAAATGGCGCTCATTGCGCAAGAGGCGTTTCTCGCGCCGGAAATCTTTGCGGCCGCGCGGCAAGATGCGCATACCATTACCATGCAGCAGCCGCCGTACCGTTCATTGTTTGTCACTGACCGCAATACCACGCTGAAGCCCTACCATCCTGACGCAGTAAAAGTCGGATTTCTCATCGAAGCCCAGCGCTGCGTGGCGTTGATGAAGGACGGCGATATTGTCGTGATCATGCATGCGCGGAGCATGAGCGAGAGAAACGGCATACTGAACAAGCTGCTCAGCCGCGAATGACAAACCGTTTAAGACGACTGCGGCCGCAAGATATCCCACCGCGCCCTTGCACCTTGAGACAGTAGAAGAACTCAAACGATGGTAGCTATTTTTCGACCTTCGGAAATTTTAAGCCCTTATTACACGATTTAAACGACTCGTTTTCTTGAAAAAGCATTCTCAAAAGTATTGTTCTACAGTCTCACCTTATAATCCTCTTTTTACATACCCTGCGGTGGCGCCCTGGACAGCTAACGAATGAAGAAAACTTGCCGCCTGGGTAAAAATCTACTACAGTGAATTAAGGAAACCACCCCATCCCCTTCCCGCGTCAAGCTCGGGACAGGCTCTTAGTAAGGAGGGGACGTGAGGGAAGGTCTCTGTGATGTGATTGAAATTCCGATGTAATGAGTTTTGGAAAATAACGATCATTATTTAATAAACACGCAGCCTTATGGTAAATGACAACCCCGCGCCATTCTCTTATCCCCTCACGTGGTCCTTCCCGGAGTACCCGAAACATGAGAGAACCGCAGGATGGTTCATCATTGCGGTACTCATCGGCGGTGCGCTCTTCGCATATGCGCTCCTCACAGGCAATTATTTGTTCGCCAGCATCATTATATTCATATCGCTCATCATCGCCCTCCAGCACTTCCGCCATCCCCTCACTATTGATTTTGCCATCACTGAGGACGGCATCAGCCTTGCCGGGAAAGCGCTGCCTTGGAAAGATATTAAGTCATTCTGGATGATCTACGAACCGCCAGAGGTAAAAACACTTTACTTCACCTTCAAAGGGCTGCGCCCCACCCTGAAGATCCCCATTGCCGAGCAAAATCCCCTCCACATCCGCGAAGCGCTCAACCCTTATGCGGAAGAAGACCTGGAGCAAGAAAATGAATCGTTTTCAGATGCAGTGGGAAGGATGTTCAAATTGTGAAATTTTCAATGCTCAATTTCTCCCCCTACGAGAGATCTCCCGAAGGGAGACAATTTTCAAATAATTCTCAATGCATCAATATTTCAATGTTTGAAAATTGAATCATTGGAGCATTAATTGTAAATTGAGAATTGGAAATTGAAAATTTTATCATGTGCGCCCGTCGTTCAATGGATAGGACACAAGATTGCGGATCTTGTAATGCAGGTTCAATTCCTGCCGGGCGCAAAAAGTGCGGGGTGAAATTCCCTGCAAGGACAACGATTGGCCTTATAATGATAGAAACCCTAGGTAGGGGGTTTTTATTTTTATACTAAAATGCCTGACTAATCGAATTTGTCATTCCTGATTTAATCAGGAATCCAGAAACAAAAATACGCAAAAACGTTCGTGGTGTCGGTTTTTATTTTCTTCTCTGGATTCCCGCTTTCGCGGGAATGACGACGGGGAAATCGAAAATGGAGTAGCAGTTGAGTATAGTTGATAATTTCATCCAACCGCCGCATACTGATAACATGAATACCCTTTCTCTTTCTGATTCTCTTGCAGAACTCGGGCCCATGGGAAAACGGCTGAGCTCCCGTTTGAAGAGCCTCGGCATTATGAGCATCGAGGATCTGCTCTTTCACTATCCCTTCCGCTACGAGGACTGGTCTCGAGTTCTGCCTATCAAAAATCTCATCCCCGGCATGCAAGCCACGGTGAGCGCGACGGTAAAAACTATTTCATTCCGTCCCGGGCGATGGAAGATAAAACCGCTCATTGAAGCGCTCCTTGAGGACCAGAACGGCGATCACATTCGCGCGGTATGGTTCAACGCGTCATACCTTATTAAAACCCTTACCCCGGGCACCGCGCTTCTGCTTTCCGGAAAAATTGACCGCTCAAAAGACGCGCTCCAACTCACCCATCCCGTATGGGAAAAAAACACAACTCACGCCCCAATGCATACCGCGCGTATTATCCCGATTTATCATGCGACGAACACCATAAGCCAAAAACAGATCCGCTCGCTTATGGCAGTTTCTCTTCAAAATATCCCCTCCATCCCTGATCCGCTTCCCTCGTGGATAGCGTCAGGCGCCAAAATCATCCCTCTTGATCGCGCGATCCGCGCCATCCATTTCCCGTCCACGTGGGCGGCTTTGAGTGCGGCGCAAACGCGGCTGAAATTCGACGAATTATTCCTTTTACAACTGCGCAGCGCGCTTGCCCGACAGGAGCTTACTGCGCTTAAAAGTACCCCCATTCCGTTCCATGAGACTCTTACGCGCACATTCGTTGCCCGTCTCCCTTTCAAGCTCACCACCGCACAGAGAAAAGCCGCCTGGGAAATTATTAAAGACCTCGGGAAGGGCAAGCCGATGAACCGCCTCCTGGAGGGCGATGTGGGATCGGGAAAGACCGTGGCCGCCGCCATTGCCGCCTTAAATGTGATTGCGAGCGGCCATCAGGTCGCCTATCTTGCGCCCACCGCCATACTCGCGGCACAGCAGTTCGCGACGTTTTGCCGTCTTTTTTCCGACACCCCCCTATGTCCCCCCCTTACGAAGGGGGGGAACGGGGGGGTCTTCACCATCGCGCTCATCACGCAGGGGGATATCAGGGTGAATAAAATTCAAAGTTTCCCGCCTCAGCGGGATCCCGCATACCTTAGAGAATCAGATTCAAGGGGCGGGACAAAACCCAAAGTTCAAAATGAGAGAGGGTATAAAAAAATTTCTAAGCAGGAGCTTGCAGTACTGTTAAGAAAAGGGAGAGTCGACATTTCGATTGGCACACATGCTTTACTTTCTGAACATATCCAATTTCAAAAACTGGCACTGGTCATCGTCGATGAACAGCACCGTTTCGGCGTCAACCAGAGAGCTGCGCTCCTGCGCAGATCAGCGCAGATAAAAACGCAGATAGACGCAGATGCTGATGACTTTCTATATAAGGAATTGACATATCAAATAAGAGGAGCAGCATTTGAAGTGGCAAATAGCTTAGGCCTCGGTTTGAAAGAAAATGTGTACCAAAAAGCACTTGAAGAATCATTAAAACAAAAAAGGCTCTTATATGAGCGAGAAAAATCAATTAATGTCTCATTCCACGATACGCGCGTGGGCAGCTTTAAGCCTGATTTTATTATTGACCAAAAGGTTATCGTAGAACTTAAAGCACTACCTTTTATTGGTAAAATTGAAGAAAAGCAACTCTGGAGTTACCTCAAAGGTTCAAATTACAAAGTTGCGTTACTCATCAATTTTGGCAACGATAAACTGGATATCAGAAGAATAATCTACGACACCGCGAGAGATAAAACGCCCCAACCGTCACCAAATCAGCATGCATCTGTGATTAATCAGCACATGTCTGCATCAAGTGATCTGCGACCATCTGCGTCTCATCTGCGTGAATCTGCGTATGTGCCGCATCTGTTGTCCATGACCGCCACTCCCATTCCCCGTTCGCTTGCGCTGGTCGCCTACGCGGACCTAGATTTGTCAATCATCAATGAGCTGCCCAAAGGCCGCGCGCCGATTACCACTAAAATCATCCCGCCTGAACAACGGCAAGACGCGTATAATCTCATCAAGCAAGAGCTCTCATCCGGTCATCAAGCATTTATCATTTGCCCGCTCATTGATCCTTCCGATGCCTTAGGCGTGAAATCGGTGAAAGAGGAAGCAGAGCGCTTGAAACGAGAACACTTCCCCCATGTGAATCTCGCCGCGCTCCATGGCCGCATGACGCCTGCGTCAAAAGACAAGATCATGGGCGCGTTTGCACAAGGAAGTATCCAGGTGCTGGTATCCACGCCAGTGGTCGAAGTGGGCATTGACGTGCCGAATGCCACGGTAATCCTTATAGAAAGCGCAGAACGGTTTGGGCTGGCGCAACTCCATCAGCTCCGCGGCCGGGTGGGAAGGAGCACCCACTCCTCGTGGTGCTTGCTCGCGACCGAAACAGAACAAGAGGAGGCGTTGAAACGCCTCCACGCGGCGGTCTCCTCCCGCGACGGCTTTGCGCTCGCCGAAATTGACCTAGAGATGCGCGGACCGGGAGAAGTGTACGGCACCCAGCAATCCGGCTTCCTCGACACTTTAAAAATCGCCAAGCTTACCGATGTCATCATCCTTAAGCAATCAAAAGAGACGGTTGCCCGCCTCCTCCAAGAAGATCCCGCGCTTTCCCGCTACCCCTTACTCCAGCGCCGCCTCGCCGTATTCGAGGAATCAGTGCATTTTGAATAGCATCTGCGCTCCGCGCATATCGAAGATAAACGCCAATTATTACCGCGTATTTATCAAAGAAAAGTTTGAAATAATTTTTACTTTAAACTAAACTCAATCAATGACTTTTTAACTTCGTTGTCATTAACTTTAAAGCCAGACAAATATACAACTTCTTCGCGGTAATCAACATCATCAAAATAAGCAAGTTGATTTCGAAACATTCTTTCATTAAATTCACTTCCAAAAATCTGTCTAGTTTTTTTAATAATTTCCACGATTGAATGATAATCCCTCATGATGAAATAAAGATCCACGCAGTCTTTCCACTTGGCGCGCATGCCCAAAGCGTAAGCTTTCATGGCAGCTAATGTTAATAAATCAGGCATCTTAATAATATCATCAAATTTTTTATTGTAATCTATCTTAAAATCATACTTGAAAAAAGTCATTTTTACCTTATTGACTATCAGATTAAATTGGTCTGTTTCAGCATAAAGTAATTTATCTATCTTTGCGAGTTGGCTTACTTTTCTCTTTATAACGGCGTTATTGAAACTCTTGTCAGTAAAAAGATCAAAATCAATAGAATGTCTGTGTCCAATATGCAATGCCACAGCAGTACCGCCAACTAAATCAAAATCCCGCGAAAAATATTTCACTACAGGCAGCAGTTTTATTTGCTCGATTGTTAATATCTCTTTATGCATACCCAGTATATAAACTTCCCGCGCCAAACGCACGATTTTGACGAGTATAAGTTATTAATCTTAATTTTGTTGAAAAATTAAAACCTTTATTATGTTCTTCCAATCGCTTCTTCAGGTTACGAGCAAACTCAATGTGCCTCTCGTCATCCTTCTTGCTTTCCAACACATAGACGCAGGAGAACATACGGGAAGTTGTATTACTGGGCATATTTATTAAAATAAAGCCTGAAGTAATTTTTTGATTTTGGCAAATAATTGCACCTTTTCTGTTGCGACTTTTCCCTGAAAATCCGCGCCGCTTTTTTAATGCCCAAAATTTTAATAACTTTCTGCACATCGTCCCAGTCGCCGTAATTCAAAACCGCTTCCAGAATAGTCGCGTCTGAAAGTCCGTCATAGTTCTTTGTTGACCACACCAGGTATGGCTTTTTCTTTATATAATTTTGCAGCGTCATAATTGAATTACACCGTTCGTTCAATCTTGCAGATTGAACGATTGGTTTTATCGCCGAACAGGCCGGTAATGCACATAATATCCAAGGATAGAGGCAGACGGTCGAATGGCTGATCAACTCTGCGGATTCAGTCTGCAAGACTGAACCAACGTTAGTTCTATCTGCGTAAATCTGCGTTACATCAGCGTTGATCTGCGTCCATGTCGCCGCCTTCGCGCAATCGGCGCATTTTGAGTAAAGCTGATCACGCACTCCTGTCTATCGAAATACTGTTTCAGGATAACATCTGCAACCTGACAATGATGAAGTACACCTGGTATAAATAGGGCCTGAAAATTCCTTCCCGCACCACTCACCATAATTACATTCACTATCAATCGTGCATACCCTACTGGGGTCCTTTTCACACTTCCATACTTCTTCACCGGATCGAACATTTGTATAGCTCCTTGTACATTTATCAAATGGGGTACGACACCATAACGTGTAATCGTTAGTACCGTACTTACAGACCTCTCCATGCTTAATATGGCACCTTCGGCTCGTGCCCGACACATCGCAATACATCTGTATCATAAGACCGTCATCTCGATACTCCGGGCATCCCTGATCTTCCGCATTAACCTCACAAGGATCACCTGGTTCAACTAATTCACAAATCCCAAGATCTCCAATTTCTTTATAACAGAAATTATAGAAAGGTGCGTCCGGAATCGAGGAATCTCTCTTAGATCTACATTCGATATTAGTCCTACATCCATCCAAGCACGCTTGTTTCTCAAAAGAACACACACAGGGCGGATTAGGACACTCGTTGCACGGCTCCCCTGTTGATTTAAACCCATTAGGAGATCCATTAGCATCAACCGTAACGCACGTATCAGCCGATGTGCCGGTGAGCGGCGAAAGCGTAGCGGGAGTTGCGCACTTTTCCGTCGCCTTATACGCCCTGCACGGCGTGATCCACCACGCGTCATTTGAGAAAATGGTGGCAGGCTTGCCTTCGGTTGGAATGCCTTTGAGTGAAATAATAATCCAGTTGGGCCATACCCATGCGGCAAGCAGGATGATGAATAACCCCACCACAGTGCCGGTTACCATCTTTTTGCCTTTTTCCACCTCTTCTGCCTTGCCTTGAGACATAAGAAGGCTAAATCCCCCGTAAATAAACAACGCAAGCGCAATAGCACCACAGAGCGACAGTAAAAACCTCACCCCTTTGCTTGCGATGAGTAAAAGGTCGCACAGCGAACATGCGCCGCATGTAAAACAGTCAGTAGCTACTGCCTCTTTGGAAAAAAAGCTGTACGCCTGCGCAGAAAAAACGGAGTAACTAAACACTCCAACAATTATTAATAAGATGATAAGTATTGGTTTTCTTAAACTAGGCATAAATTAACGAAACCGCCCCTCAAGTCCCCTCCTTGCTAAGAGCCTGTCCCGAGCTTGACGCGGGAAGGGGATGGGGAGGTATCTCCTTAGTAAAAAAGATTGTCGTGCCAGAGGCAGATCAGCCCATGGCTGAAAATTCCGATACGATAAATTAAATCCTAAAGAGCCGCCTCATGGGGTGATAACTTCATTATCTCCAGAATTTTGCCCACCTACCGTATATACGCCTGGCGGACAATGCGATGACTGATGGGTTCCAAGATCCTGGCCTGACTCAAAATGCCACCACTCTTCGCAAAACCGATCTAAGCCCACTTCATTCATCTTCGCTTGGAACTCCTTGACCACGGGACCCGTGGGCGGGGTGCCGCTAGGCGGTGTGTAAGCTCTGGTAAGCATATTGCATGCGGCGTCATTAATTACCCCTGAAGGTAAAATGCCGCTTGATATTTCAAGGCACACGTCTACCGCATACCCTGCCTGGTGCGGCGCGTCGCATGAAGGCACTGCCGCTTTATTGCAACCTGTACAACTATACGGACAACTGGGAGGGGTAGGTACGCTGTAATCATAGCACCCTCGCAAGCCAGCCTGGTTCGCCATGGAGCGGTACGCCGAATTGATGACAAGCGTGAATTTCACATTCGAGCTTTTCCAACTATTTTCTCCTTTAAGCCAATCTTCAAGCTTTTTATTATTAAGTTTCGCTATCACTTGAGACATAAGCCGCGGCGGCTGTTCCACCTGGCTATTATCAACGCGGATAGGTGCCTTGGGGAATACTGTGGGGTCCGCGATCGATAGAAAATTAGGCGACGATTCTGTCTTGGTGCACGCCTGCGGGCCGAAATTCATATTCACATTAGTCGCTTGCGATTTTACGTCTTCCAGAGTGCTCAATGCGGTATCAAACTCCACAAGACGCGGGTTGATGGTGTAAAAGAGCAGATAAGAGGTAAGCGCGATGATGAGCCCGGTGATGGCGCCCATGATGGTGCTTTTCGCGCTCGTGATTTTTTCAGGCGACCCGCCTGCCATGAGGTACTGGAACCCGCCGATCATGATGCCAATCACCGCAAGAAGCCCTATGGACGCGATGATGAAATAATAAAGGCCGGCAATGTACTCGCCAATTGTTTTACTGCTCAAGTCAATGCTCCTCCCCGCGACAAAATCCGTGCCGGGAATAGATATTTGGGGTTTAAATTTAATTGCTTCGCGCGGTTTAGGTTCAATATACACTTTCAATTCGCCGCCGCCGGAAGGAACAAACGCCTGCACCGATTGTTTCACGTCCGGACACGCGCACTGGCCTGGATCTTGGTAATTGCACGCATAGTATAAGCCATTCTGGGTTTTAACGCCTTTCACGGTTATCTCCCCTTTTACGGAACCTGCACTTACTATATTCTGCTTAGCTCCAGTATACGATTCATAAATCAACGTTTGCCCACATTCACCTGGTTGGAGACCGCTAAAACAAATGTTTTTAACCTTATCATCTGTCTTTACGTTTTGCCCTAATAGAGCATTACTTTCAGCCGCTTGCGGATCATTAAGCTGGCACACGCAACACTGCGCGCTGGCAGCAAGGGGGAAAAAATGGATACCAACAATGCCTGTTATGAAAATTATTGAGAGAATTACCTTCTGTATCCTTAAACGGCAATATAACATAATACCACGGTTTTAAAATTCAAGCTCTACTAACCTCTCAATCTTTTTCTCCGTAATCTCTCCCGTCAAACGGTAAGAATTTATAAACAGGGCAGGTATCCCGTCAATATCAAGCGCCTGCGCCTCATCCATGCCCTGATTCACAAGATCAGTGGTCGCGCGGGTTTCTACACAGCGGTTGAATTCTTCAAGATTAAGCCCTAATTCTGATGCTATTATACCATACTTCGACGCAGATGCTCGCAGATAAGACGCAGATTCACGCAGATCGTCGTTCATGACTTCGTCACGGGTCAATTTATCTATAAATTCCCAAAATTTACCTTGATTTTGCGCGCAACGGGCGGCAAGGGCGGCGGGGCGGGAGGCAGGATCTAAAGGATTCGGGAAATCTTTCCATACCAGATGCGCAGATGGTCGCAGATAAGACGCAGATTCACGCAGATCGTCGCGGATATACGCAGATATTTGTTTCACCGCATCGCGGCACACTTCAACCACATGGTCGCAAAATAATACGATATTGACTGGTTCGACACCCCCCTCTTGCATCTCCCCCCTTTCTAGGGGGGAGGATATTGCTGGCAACACCGGGTCAGTGGGCAATACCGTGGGCGCAAACGGCGTATCTTCGCGCAGAGGCGCTAAAGGTTTAACCAGCGTGATGAGGGGGTCGCTAAAGGTGCCTTGCGCGAAACTGTCAGAGGCAAGCTCTGACGCTACATTTTGATTTTGGACTACTCTCTCTTGTTGATCGTCTTGAGACGACACAATGAACCCGAGCGCGCTCTTCCCAACTGCAAGCGCTCCCAAACCAAGGACGGCGAGAGAGAACAGCGTAATAGTGAGCGTGCGCGGGTGTATTTTCATAACTTTAAATCTCAAATCCTCACCGCTCAGGCGGGATCCCGCATACCTTAGATAAAATAATTCAAAGTGCGGGACAAAGTTTAAAGCTCAAATGGATGACAAAACTGCACTAATGTCATCCCGGGCTTGACCCGGGATCCAGAAATAACAATAACACTAAAAATCATCAGAAAGATCTTTCCATCCTGGATTTACCTCCTCAATCAAACGCAATTTCCACGCCCGTTTCCACCGTTTCATTTGTTTTTCCCTCGTGATTGCCGCATAGATATCAGAAAATTCTTCATAGTACACCAGTGTATGTACGTGATATTGCCGGGTAAATCCTGGTACCGCTCCCACCTTATGCTCATCTACTCTGCGTCTAAGGTCGTTCGGTACTCCAACGTACAAAGTTCCGTTTTTCTGACTCGCCATGATGTACACGTAATAACTCTGCATGATTTTTGTTTATTTTTTCTGGATTCCTGCCTGCGCAGGAATGACAATGACTGAAAATTGAACATTGAGAATTGAAAATTTCCACACTGTTCTGCTTCTATTTCAGTCTAATGCGATACACTTTCTCAAACGTTTCCAAGAAAAGCGAAGAATTGTCGGGCGTAAGGTAGAGCTTCCGCACATCCTTGATAGTCTGCACTCCTTCTTCCACCGGCACCGCAAGGCGGCGATTGATGCCATTGCCCAAATCGGTGCTCCATACGGTATATGTAATCCCCCGCGCGGATTCAGGCACGAGTCCCGCCCCTGAGGGAAGCTCATCAGGCACGGCGCAATACACGGTCACGCTGTCCTCTCCAAAAGCGCAGCGATCCACCCATGTGGAGAGCCCGAGCGCATATTGGCGCGCGCCCGTCCGGTCGCCCCCGACATCCGCCACCCAGAGCATAGGCTGGTACCCCGCGCCCGCAAGAGTGGTGGAATAGAGCACTCTTCTGCCGTCAGGGGACCAAATACCGGAGAAGCCAGACCCTTGCACCTCAAGCGATTTAAAATTCTCTCCCTGCATACCTATGAAAAATACTTCTTCGCGGTCAATGCCAGTCGGCTTATGGTACGTGGCGACTACTTTGTAATCCGGAGACCATTGGGGAGCGACCAGCATACCGCGGTCGCCGGTTGCCTGTACCGCTTGGGCGCCGGTCCCGTCCACATTGGAAACCACGATCCAATTATCCCTTGCGCTGCCCGTCTCCAGCTTGTAAGAAATGGCTCCCCCGTCCGACCTGAAAGACGGCGCGGTCAGGTCTTTGGGGAGCACGGCCGTTTTTTTGGTGGTAAAATCATAATACACATTCGATCCGTCTTCATACTCTAATATAGCGCTATCGCCTTGCGGCGCCCACACCACCTCTGAAACGCCTGGGAAAGATTCGTTCGCAAGCAGCCGTTTTCCACTGCCGTCGGCATTCACGCGGTAAAATTTGGTATCGGTCGGATTATAATAGCTCAAGCCTCCGCTGGGGCTCACGTCAATATTCATAGGAAACCCTTCCACTACCGCCTCTGTGCGCGTTTCCCTGCCGCGCGCCACGTCGTCAACCACGGGCCGATAGCCGGTGCCTGTTGTCCCCCCTGTGGGTTCTCCTCCGCCTTCAATGGGTAATCCCCCTTCCACAGGTTGCCGCACTAGCCCTCCGGGTCCTTCGCCCGCGCGCGGCAGCGCGCCCACGCCGCCCTCTGGCGGTTTTACCCCGGGCACGTTAAAAAGCCGGAAACGCCAACCAATAAAAAGAATAATGGCGGCAGTGCCGATGATGCCGAAAATAATCAAGCCGACGCCGATGAGGAAACGAATGTTAAAACGAGGCATATTCAATTGATAAATTCCAAATCCCAATGTCCAATTTCCAATAAAATCCCAAGCCCCAATTCACAATTGGATATTTGGATTTTATTTGACATTGGGATTTGGTCATTGGGATTTCCCGGCATTAGCCGGGAAGTTTCTTCTCCTCTGGCTTTGCCGGGAGCTTAGTGGCGATCTCGGAACGATACCAGATATAAAAAACGGAAAACGTCAAGATCGGCAGAAAGCCAAGCAGCGGCACACAGTCAATTAATGTGGGCAAAAGCGACTTTATAATCCGATCCGCAAATTCCATATTCTTGCGGCCAAGATAAAAAAAAGTGCAAAACCCCCACACCACTCCGATAATCCAAGTTAAAACCTGACCCAATGAAAGCGTTCCAATGTCAATCAAATCCTTGACAAGCGCCAATGATATCAGGAATCCCCACATGAATGTCGAATGATCTTTCGCTTGTATCCCCTGCTGTTTTTTTTTGCGCTTCAAAAACGCTTTCGCTTTATTCTTTAACCCCTTTTCTTTTTTCCATGCCTGCCGCTGCTTGTCATTCAAACGCTTGAAAGCCGCCTCTCTCTCCGCCATCATGCCCATGCCGCGATTGATTCCCACCCCGCTCTTTGCCAAGGCTCCAAAATTTTTTCCTAATACACTTCCCGCATTCCCGCCCGCTAATATCCCCAAAGCCCCCACTCCCAGCCTACGTCCTAAACCGCCCTGAGCCATACTAGCCACCCTCTTTTCGTTCTGCTTATCACGCGCAAGCTTCTGCGCATACTGCTGTTGTTGTTGTTCCTTATCGCGCTCTGCCTTGCGCTGGCGCATATTATCCAGAAATCCCTGCTTTTGACCTTCCGGCTGGCGTTGTCCGGTCGCGGCGTATTGCCTATCATCTTTATTCTTCGCTTGCGTGCCGCCTGCTCCGCCAACAAATCCCCCACTACCAGAGAAAGCACCTCTCCCTTGATACGCATCCTTCATTGCCTTCTTCATTGCTTTGCTGGGAATATTCGATTTTGCTTCCGTATCGGCCATACCAGTATTATTAGTTTTTTACCGCCGCACATGATGGTAATATTCAATCCGTAGCGTCGGAGCTCGTCTCCGACATCCGTGGTGGCAGACAAGCTGCCACGCTACAATTCCGCGGTTTCAGTCTGCAAGACTGAACCAACTTCTGCAAGACTGAACCAACGTTGGTCATTCTGCGTTAATCTGCTTCTACTTGCCGCCAATAGGCTCCTGACACCTTCCACATCCCTTCTTCTTTCGTCATGCGTAAATCAAGTTCCTGATAAAATACCTTTGTATTTCCTCCTGTCCCCTGCATTTGGACACGCTGGGTAGTAACGACATAAGACGCCGATCCTTGACTCGGATCAAATTGCTGTTCCTTCACGTTCAGCGCCTTCGTGCGCACTCCAAGATATACCGATGGGTCTGCCTGTGTAACAATCTGCGCGCGCTCTTGTGAGAGCGCATACGTTTGCATTGCCGCCGTCATGAAGGGAAGGAGCGTGCGGATATTGGAAACGTCCTGCTGGTTCGAGTAGCTGCCCCACCGTTCCGCAAACACACTGCTAAGCTGGAGAAGATCGCTCTTCAATTGCACTAAAGGATCAGGAGGCGGCGCAGGAGCGCGATTGGCGGCGGGCGCGGGAGCAGCGTTTGATGCGGGCGTGGGGGTGGGGGATGTTGCCTGCGGAGCTGCGGGAGAAGGCTGCTTTTGCACCGATTCAATCAATGCTTTCGTATCGGAGGGGGGAGGCGCAATTGTTCTGCGTGCAACAAAAAAGTACGCAAAGGCGGCAATCAATACAAAGCTGGAAAATATTAGCAATAATTTAATTTTAGAGGACATACGGTACGATATATAACATAACATTCAAGATTCATTTTAATTTTCAATTTCAAATTATTCAGTCGGCCTCTTCACTTGTCATCCCCGACTAGGTCGGGGATCCAGAAAAAACAATAACATTAAAAATCATCAGAAAGATCTTTCCATCCTGGATTTACCTCCTCAATCAAACGCAATTTCCACATACGTTTCCATTTCTTTAATTGTTTCTCTCGCTGGATGGCAATTTTTATATCAGTGTATTCCTCATAGTAGACCAGCAAATGTATGTGATATTGTTGGGTAAATCCCGGTATCAGTCCATTCTTATGCTCATCTGCTCTGCGTCTAAGATCGTTGGTTACCCCAATGTACAACGTCCCATTTTTCTGGCTTGCCATGATGTACACATAGTAACTCTGCATGATTTTTGTTTATTTTTTCTGGATTCCTGCTGGAGTTTATCCCGTACCGCGATACGGGGCAGGAATGACGAGATAGGGTGGATTCCTGTAGGAGTTTACCTCGTACTGCGATACGGGGCAGGAATGACAGCGATTTGTGAACCCCTCCCTGCGGCAGAGACCGCAGGGCATCAGGTCTTACGGCAAGGATGGTTATCATCCCTGTGGCAAAGACCACAGGGTATTCACGTAAATAAATTAGCATTGAAAATTTATCGATCGTTGGCTACTTCCCTGCAGCAACGGCCGGCGCTCCTTCCTGCTCCAGCGTCTGGTTAAACTGGCGCTTTGCCTCCTCGATTTCCAAAAGCTGGCGCGGGTCAGAGGTGATGATCTGGTCTTCTGTATAGGAGGCAACCACCTTGATGGCCGCGTGCTTGCTGCCCGCGAAGAAAATGCCTTCGCCCACGCCGCTCTCGAGCAGCAGATACCGCTCGCCCTGGGTGAGCAAGAATACTTTCGACACCGCATCCACGGCAGAGGGCGATTGACGGAGCAGTATCTGGAGCCCGGAATTATTTACAATCGCCTGTCCATAGGGTGAACCTAAAAAGTCGTTCACATCCTGCGTAATAGTGGTCAAACCCAGGTAGTATTTGCGGCAACGCTTTGCCAAGGCGTAGATGAATTTTGCCGAATCCTCATGCTGCATGAGCCACCATGCCTCGTCGATCACGAGAATGCGCTTCTTAATGGAGGAACGGACGACATTCCAGATGAAATTAATAATAGTATAAATCGCCATGGGCCGCAGTTCATCTTCGAGGTCCCGCACCGAGAACACCACGAGCTGGTTATTGAGATTGATGTTCGTGCGATTATTGAGAAGCCCCGCAAACGTGCCTTCAGTGTATTTTTTTAGGCGCAGCGCCACGTCATCACCGCCCTCCATGCCGCGCAAAATGTCTTCTAGGTCTGAAAGCACCGGCATCTCCGCGTGAGTAAGATCCGAAGAAGGGGTAATATCCTTTTTCGCATACGTCTCAAGGATTGCGCGGTCGAGGAGCGAATCTTCCTGATGCGAGAGCTCCCCAATCATGATCCGGATAAGCCCTTTCAAAGTGATCACCGCCGAGCGGATGATGTCGCCCGCCTTCAAATCTTCTCCTATGGCGCGAGGAAGGTCAAAAGGATTAATCTTGCTGTCGGAATTCAGGGAGATATTGATATAGGTGCCTCCCACCGCCTGCGCCAGATACTGGTATTCTCGCTCTGGGTCAATAATGATAATCTCCGTGCCGAACATGAGCGAGCGCAGGATTTCAAGCTTAATGGCATACGACTTGCCCGCGCCTGATGTGGCGAAGACTACCATGTTTGCATTAGGGAGCGAAAAACGGTCAAAAAGGATGAGGGAGTTATTATGGCGGTTGATACCGTAAAGGACGCCATTGTCGCTCGAGAGTTCAGAAGAGACGAAGGGGAAGGATGACGCGGCAGGAGAAGTATTCATATTGAAACTGACGCCCAGCTCGTCTATTCCCAGAGGCAGCGTTGAATTAAATCCCTGCTCCGCCTGCCACGTGGCGCGCCGGGTAAATACCAGCTTCGATCCGATAACGCTTTCTACCCTCTCCGTAAGCCTGTTAAGCTCCTTTATATTTGATGAGTATAAGGTGATATACAGCGCGCATTGGAAGAAATGCTCCGTTCCTTGCGTAATATCGTCCCGCAATTTTTCAATATCCTGGAGCGCAGTCTCCCGCACCGGGTCGCGAGGCGCCCCTTTCTCCCTGTCAGCAGAAAGCTGCGCTTCCAGCACCCCCACCTTGTTCCTCAATTGTTTTAAGATAATCTCTGGCTCTATGGGATAAAAAAATATTCCCACGTCAAAAGTGGCGCTCATGTCAATAATAGGCTCAAACCACCCCACCGAGACATAGCGAGGATATGTCACCACGAAAAGCGTGCGCACAAACATACCCCCCAGCTCCAAATGATCTGACTGCACCCGGAGGGAAGAAGGCGCGATAAAATCGCGGATAGATACGGTCCCCTCGCGATACACCTTTTCCGCGCGCAGGAGCTCCTCGGAGGGAAGCGCTGTTTTTTCAACCCGCGACACATCCGCATTCGCTTCCTGCGCAGGACGGGGCGCTTTCGCCGATTGAGATCGTTTCTTTAAGAAGTTGAACATATATGCGCTGAATGACGCTGACCGTCACGCTTGCCTTAATCGCGGACTAACGCGGAAAATCGATGTCAGCGTGAGTCCGCGTAACGTCTGCGTACGTCTGCGTTTATTCCTCCACCTCCATCTTCCCTATCTCCGGCGCCTTTTCGCTCACTACCACCTCTGGATTATAGGTCGCATACAAAAGTTCTATAAGCGACTGGGTATCAAGCTCCACCGAATTAAGGCCAATCGCCTGCAAACCGCCTTTCAGGTGCGCCACATTCCTGTCTAGGCTTGAGCGGTACTGGCGGAACTTTTCCTCTTTCATCTTTATCACCTTGGTTAAGGAAAAAGTTTCCGACATGCGCGTGACCAAACTTTTCTGTTTGTCGGAAACCGGATTATACGGCACTACGACATAAAACCGCTTCGATACGATAGCGCCAAGGCTCACCAGCTCCGTGATGAACTGCCGATAATCTGCCATCTGTATGCGAAGGAGATCATTTGACTGCTCGCGTTCGCGCTGTTTCAAATCGTCAAGGTAGGTATCAATGATGAACCGGCGCGACTGGATGATAATTTGCACTGAAAAGGAAAGGGAATTAAGAAATGAAATATACCCTTGCACGGTGGCAGCCTGCTCTTCGGGGGATTTGAGCGCGAAGTTTACTGACGATACCAAAAGAACGGAACGCAAACTCCCGTCTCTTAAAATAATGGTATCTTCACGAACCTCCGCAATGGGCAGATACCGCTGCGTGGAGGGCGGATGGGTCTTTTTTTTGCTGACACCTTGCTGAAAAGGCATAGTGCTATAAATCCCTTAGTAGGCAATTCCGAACCCTAAATTTATAAATATTAGAATTTTCAATGCTCAATTTCCAATTTTCAATCAATGTCTCAATGCCGCAATTTTCAAACGTTTGATAATTGTTTCATTGAAAATTAAATGAAAATTGAGACTTGAAAATTGAAAATTATCAATTAGGATTTTTCTTGCTCTGCCTCATAGACCCCTCCGGTATCTACCTCAAGCGCAAGTTCAGCGAGGCGCGTGCGGCTAAAACGCCGGTGAGGCTGCTCAAGCACTGCGGAGAGATCCTCGCCTTGAGGCGCCGCTTCTAGACCTTCAGCGTCAAATTTGTTCCATACCCGCAAGGAGGGCTTCATGCCGAGCTGAAAAACGGAAAGGAGAAAATGATGGAAATACCGACCGTTCACCTTATAAAACCCAAACACACCTACCATCGCAAAGGTGAAAAGCGCAACCAGGATAAACAGGGAAATATCAAACAGCTTATAACACACGACGAGGAAGAGTCCTGCCACGATCATCATGATGAACTGCCGCGTGGTGATCGGCCCGAGGATTTTATCTTCCACGTCGATAAATTGAGGAACGACGAATTGATCCATAAACTTTGATAAATCCTAAACTCTCTCGCTACGCGAGATCTGGCGTAGCCAGATAAATCCGAAATCTCCCGCCCAGACGGGATCCCGCAAACATTAAATTAAGTAAATTCATAGTGCGGGACTAAACAAATACAAACAGTAAAATTCAAAACGCGATTTGTATTTTTGAACATTTGGGCTTGTTTAGAGTTTCGTGCTTAGGATTTAGAATTTCTCATATTAGTATGCCAGTTTTCGGTTAATGTCCGCAATAGCGTCAAATTCTTCTTTGGTAAATACTGGGTGGTTTTTCTTCGTATGCTCTTCAATCACGTGCGCCACATCCATACCTTTCTCCAGACTTTCTGCGCCGACCACCAAATAGAGTTGATGAAGAGGTGAGGACTTCCACGCCATCAGCCCCTCGTTTCTCTTCAAGAGAGATTCATCGGCGAGCAATTCTATCTTTTCCACCACTTTTGACGCCATCATGGATACCGTCGTGCCTAAACGGCGGAAATCCTCTATTGTCATGGTCTTGAGTTCGTCGATGGGTCCCATCACCCTACGAAGGGTACGCACGTCAGTGACCGTGGGGCGCAATTCCGCCGTTGGCATCTTAGGAGGCGGCGGAGGCGACGACGGCGCAAGAGGGATTCTTGATTTTTGATTTTTGATTCTAGATTCTTCAAGCTGGTACGACGGATGGATGAACGGCCGCGGTTCCTTGACAATGAGCGGCGGCGGAGGTGGAAGCGGTTTTGGAGGAACCACTTCAGTTTTCACTGGTGTTAGGATTGGCGGAGTGAGATGGAAACTGGCAAGGGCAGGCGTCACCTTAACCCCCCGCACCTCATCTTCAAATGCGGGCCTCCGCTCTTCTATAAGCTGCAGGAGCGTATTCGCGGACGCATTGTCCATATTCACGCCTCCCAAATTCCGCGGCCGTGTGAGCGTCTCTTTTGTTTCAATAAGATCCCTAATGTCTTTGAGCCGGGAAACTATCACGCGGGCGAGCCGAGGCTGGACTTCTGCATCAACCACAAGACCCGAAGCCTTTAAAATCTCATCAGCCTTTTTACTCGCAAGCTCATGAATCTTCTCGATGCGGTCTTTATCGCCCGTCTGCCGGTATCCGTCAACCTCCTCTTCATCGCTCACGTCCACATAATAACGGGCAACCGGCTTCGGAACGGGGACAAGGGAAGAGGGTATAAGAGGGCGCGCAGGGAGGTTTGAAACGGCGCGAGGGGCTGCGGGAGGAAACATAGAGACACCCACGGGCGCAGGAGTCCGTTCGATATTCATACGCTTCACGCGGTCATCTTGCGACGTGAGTGACGCATCCCAATCCTCCAAAACGCCATTTTTAAGCACCTTGAAGCGGCCGTCCGCGTCACGGACGACTAGCTCGCCAATGTGGGTTTTATCTACAGGATCTGGCATAAATATAAATGCTTTTAACTAGTGTATCATAATTCTCCTCACCTCACTTATTCTGAAACTTCTCGCGAATGCGCGCCTGCTCCACCTGGTGCCATTTCTGCTCGTCAGCTAACTTCTTCTCCAGCGATTCAACCAGTTTTCTCAATAACCAATCGGTTTTATTGATAAGCTCATAGAATATCTCATAACTCAAATCATTTACAGTGATTTTGGCTAAAGGCGGATAAAGGATAGTTAAAGGACGATATAAGAAATCCTTGTTTTCCTTTTTCCTCCTTTGATCTCCTTTACCATCCTTTAACGCCCAATTGAACTCACCAAGATCAACTCCGATCCCGACGAGACTCGATCCCGGCCTTGACACAAGAAACCCATCTTCGGTCATCTCCCTCACATCACCCTTCACCTCTTCCAAACTCCCTTGGCTAAAACCCCAGAAATCCAGGTATTCGCGCGTGGTCGCTCGCTTATAGCCTTCCTCAATATTCCGCACTACACTCCGCGCCGCATCGTCTAACTGCGCCTTGCGCCTATATTCAGACCTCGGCAATGCATCAGTCGCAAGACGAACCAAATAGCGCAACAGCACCGCGTTCGACCACTGCACGAGATAACGGTAGCCTTCTGGATCCTGCCACACCCGAGACCGCTGCTGTGGACGCTCCGGCCGCGACAGCTCCCATACTGTCTTGATGCTCATGGATGCTCCCAACTCGCTCGACGACAACCCACTCAATTCACAATTTGGAAAATTCTCCGGCGCTTCTGACCAATCAGGATTCTTAAAATCAAACGTCTCGATAAATACCCTTACGCTGGTCATACACCCCTATTATTTTTTCTTTATACTCCTCCTCTCTCCTCCATTACTTTTCTTTTATTGCATCCATCCACTTAAACTCGCCCGTTTGTAAATCACCATACGCCAAATGCGCGTACTCTTCTTCCCCCGCTTTTCTGCATTCATTGCTTAACGTGAGGACAACCAGCTTCGCCGATTCTTCCGGCAATTTCAAACGTTCGATCAAAATATGCTTCAAAAACGCCAAGAGGTGTTTCGCCGCCGCCGGATCTTGCTTGAATTCCTCTATTTGGGATCTGTCCCGCTCCTTGTATGTTGTTTTCAAGGGTAAGCGGGATCCCGCCTGAGCGGGAGAATTTGGGATTTGGGATTTTTCGATTTGGTGTTCCCAATACCGCTGATATCGAGCGGAAATCCCCACCGTTGTTTTAAGCGTCTTCCTTCGACCAAGCTCCCAAAGTGTCGCAATGACTTGAGGGATTTGACTACGGTTAATGCCACTAAAAAATTCTTCCTCTAGTTCGATCGATCCGAGGGGCTCTTCTCTTTTCACATTTTCCTCTAATTGTTTAAGCGCCTTCTGAATGACAGGTTCCTCCGTCCACTTACGATATTGCTCAATCATCTTGTCTGCAGGAGAGGTAACTCCCAGCTCTTTCATCGCCGCTTCTCGCTTCTCTTTAAATTCATCTTCAATCGCTTTCATCGCAAGCTCGGTCAATCGCTTGTATTCTGCATACTGCCCAGGAGGGATCTCCTCAAGTTTTCCTTCCTTGAGCGTCACAGGCTTCCCATCCTTAACCGCAGAGACCGTCTCCTCGAGACCCTCAAGAGTAGCGGAAGACAGCGGGAGCTTATCGCGCAACATCAGTATCATGCGAACGCGTATTTTTTCATTTTCTGGAAGCCGTACAATACTAGAACCCTTGGTGAGATATGCTGAACGCTTGAACGCGTCAGCATATCCCGTCCCGACATTAGAAATGTAATCTTTAATCCAATTTTCTATGGTCGGCGTTGCTTCACGGCCGCCAAGGAGAGGACCTTGAGCGGTAATACGCTCCTGGCTGCGTATAAGGGTATCTAAAAGCCTTTGTTTTATCTCATCTCTCCTTTTATAGCTATATTCTTTCTGCACAAACGCTTTTACTGCATCCATGCTCTCTTTGCCATGAATATCCAGTACGAGCCCCAAATGGGCATTAAATAATTCTGTTACTTCATCTAATTCAAGAAGAGGAACACAAATAGCGCGGCATACCCACATCATATTCGTTATCTTCTGGTATGCTTCCGGATACTTCATGAGCAAATCCGGATACCCTTTAAGGAGCAGCTTAAACGCCCGTAGCTGCTCAAACGCATCTTCCATCATCACGAACTCGCGGAGGTAAGCTACATACTCGTCATATTGCGCGAGCGCCTCCGTATTCACAAATGTTTCCACGGGCGGGGGCGCCGTGAGGTTACCGGCATCCTGTACTTCATCAGGCTGCGCCAGAGGAGTAAGTTGTGGTTCATCTGCCATAAAGAAGGAATATTAATATCCTCGGAAGAATCGCTCAAGAAGAAAATTATTTCTCCTTACATCGCCAAAACCAGGTGGTATGGCACGCATTGATGATAAAAGCTGACGATTTACATCTCTCATCGCAGCCCTATCCGCAGGCATCTCCTGAGACAGTCGG
This sequence comes from Patescibacteria group bacterium, assembly GCA_041645165.1. Taxonomy (NCBI): domain Bacteria; species Patescibacteria group bacterium. The sequence continues at coordinate 27,075 of JBAZQN010000010.1, forward strand.
CTTAGGATGTTTAGTGCCTCTGGCGAGCCAAGATTCTTCTGCATACTCGGCTGCATGCGGCCCTGGCTCAATAATCTTGGCATCTTAAAGTAGTTACGTGCATAAAGAGTTACACCCATCGGCATGATATGTCCTTCCCGGTTACCGGTTTTGCGAAAATCTTCCGAACTGAACGGAACTTCATTAAAGAGCGCGAGACGGTTCCGGTTACGCATGAAACTCTCAAAGTCTACCTTTTCTATTTCAGCCAAACATTCAATATTCCGTTCGATCTCTTTCGCCCACATTGGCTCGCCCGTGAAGTAGTCAATGTCCACCGCTCGCGCCACGCCCCAGTGGCCAATCCCCTCGCCGGTATAGCTCACATCGTTGCCCACTGCCAAACCAATATCAGAAGTAAGCCCTAATCCTGGCTTATTCTTGAATCCCTGACGTTTAATGCCATATTGATCAATATAATCATCCCACGACAAGTCCATCTTCTCTGCCATCTCCTTTGTGAGTCCGCCTTTATTTCCTACCAATTCTCCCATAACAAATTCTTTCAGACCTCCGGCGTTTGAACCATAGTTAAACCAATTCTGCAGCTCATTCTCATTACCATACCTCGTAGCCTTTCTTAAGGCAGCCGCAGCACGCACGCCGTCTTTTTCCTTAATCGCGTCCTCCGCAATTCTCACCAGCTCTTTCCAGTTATCAGTGGTAAGCTTCCGCTCTTCTTCGTCAATGTCATGGCGCGTATGTTGGCGCGTCTCATAATCGAAAGATGGCCTGATTTGGTCAGCATCTTTTTTAATTTTGTCTATTTCAACATCGAGCATTTCCACCTCACGCCGCTTCTCTTCCCGATCAGCCTCAGTAATTCGGGGAGTATCTTGTAACTTTTTGTACATTTGCGCTTGCTTCTTCGCGGCCTCGATAAATCCTTGGTTAAATTTTTCCTCTTCTACACTTGCCAATAATAATTTCTTTCCACCATCATATTTTTTTCCTTGTAATTCATCAAATTGACTTAATCGGTCTAACAACTGTCCTCTTGTTTCTGCTGCCCCACGGGCGTCCCCGCCCGCAATAGCGCGGGCAAGTTTATTTGGCAACTCTTCCAAGTCCTTATGAAGCTTCTTGAAGTCCTCAAGCGCCTTTGCTTCTTTCTTTAATTCCTGTATCATCTTTTCTTGTTTTTCTTTTTGAATCTTCAATGCAGGTGTTTCTCCCTCTTTCGTTATCTTATCCTCAACAAATTTAAGATCCCCCTCTGCCCTCTTTATAACTCCACCTGGAGCATTAAGTTCTATCAGGCGTGCTTCGCGCTCTTTAACCTGCTGCTTCGTAAGTCCTCCTTTTGTGAATAAATCTGCTCTCTCCTGTTCATTTATTTCTTTTTGTGCAAAGTATGCCATTGCTCGTTGCTCGAAGTCAGCAGGCGATTCCTTTTTGATTTTTTCAAGATCATCAATAGTTTCTTTTATTTCTTTTTTCTTATTTAAAATGCTATTAGGGTCTTTCTCGCTAAGCAGACCTTTCAGCTCTATAATGCGTGTTTGCTTTTCTTTCCACCTCGCCGATCTGTCCTCTTCATCGAATTTCTCTTCATCTTCCTTTTCTTTTACCATGGCATCCACACTATGTTCGAATCTTATCACATCAGCCATAGCTTCCTTCATCTGTTCAGGTTTAAGAGCGGAAAACTCCTGCCGCCGCTTGAACTCTTCTCTTAGTTTATCAGGATCATCCTTACCTTCATTATCTTCAAGATATTCTTCTACGGTTCCAATACCCTTCGCCGGATCAATTGATGTATATATACGCTTCTCCCTATTTAGTGCTTTTTTTGCCTCATCAATATCTAGACTTTCCAACTCGCCCCGAAAAGATTGCTCCATCTGGCTATAAGCATCATGATCTACTTGAATTTTCCCTATCATTGCTTCTCCTATATTCCCTTGTGCTATCTCTGCTTCGATCTCCTCTTTTCTCTTTCCCACCGCCTCTGCCTCTTCTCTCATCTTTTGATATTTTTTTCCAAACACCACTCCAGGCCCCTTGGTGACTAGCTCTTTGAGTGTTCTCGTGTCCCATCTATGGCGCAAATTATACGCGGGAGCCGAGAGGAATTGTTTCATGCTCCCCGCTTCCTCACGCTTCTTTTGGATCCGGTCCACTCTCTGGCGGCGCCAGCGTTTCCCCTTCTCCGTCACGTTCTCTGTCCATAGTTTCTTTAATCCCTCTTTTGAAAGCAACTCTTCTGAGATACCTAGTCGCGATGCTGCATCCTTCCCTATACCGGCCCCTGCGGCTTTCCCCAAACCGCCCACGCCTTTCGCGATTCCCTTAAAAGGCGCGGCGCCCCACTGCTGCAGCTTTCCGGACACCGTGCCGGCGAATTGGCCGCCCATGACCCCAAGCTGCTGGGTGAGGGTAAGAGACCCGACGAGGAGCGAGATCACGATGATAAAGTTGATAAGGCTGTCAGTCCTGCCCACTTTCGTCTCAAACGGATTGTATTGGTCTATAGTCGTCTTTTCGCCCGCCAAAAATTTGCCAAAGGTGGTATTTTCCCGCCGGACAAACGATCCCTGCTGCATGATGGCAAACGTGAGCCACAAAAAAAACGCGAGGACCGGGCCGACGATCAGGTGGGAAGTGAATTTTTCCCACCACTGGCTTGAATATTTCTGGCCGCCCGGGAACGCCGAAAGGAGATACGCAAGGGGAGAGAGCACGGTAAGCGTCCAGAGCATAATGACGCGGAACACCAAGACCAAGATAAACGCAAGGAGCACGCCTGCCGTCACCGCCGCCACGGCAAGCCCCAAAAGAAGCCCCCCCAGCACTTTCATAGACTCCACGTTTCCCAGGGATGCGGTCGTCTTAGCTGAATAACTCAAAATGTCCCCAATGCCTACCGCATCAATGATATTCCCGCCGGCGATGTCCCGAAATGAATTCACAAACGTGAGCATGATGATCTGGGCAAGGTCAATGAAGAACCCTGTGATCATCCGGGAAAAATTGATGAGTACCGCCATGATGAGGAGCTTCGGAAGGAGCGCGCGATAAGAATAGGATTCCACTTTAAATATAGTCGCGACCGCGATCACCAAGAGCACTACGATGAAAAACATGTTGGACACGTCCCGCACCACGGTCCATCCGAGCTGTACCCCGTACTCGGTCGCGAAATCGTTATAACTTGCCACCATCACCAAAATGGGAATCAGCGTCACGGTGACCAACATGCCAAAAAACCACACGATCCCATAGATGAGCGTGGTAACCATTGTGATGAGCGTTCCTTCTGCTATATTCACAAGCCATCCTAGCTGCGCATGCGCGCCGGGAACCAATAAAAACACGCCCATCAGCGCGAGCGCCGCGCTCATAAATATCGTAGCATGGCGAAAATGCATTTTTTTAAATTGTGCAAAGCAAGTAGACATGAATGGTTATCGGTTTCACGTGGTTCGTTCAATCTTGCAGATTGAACGATTGTTTTTGCCGCCACACAGGCTGGTAATACATCGTATCGGAATATCAATCTGTAGCGTCGGAGCTTGTCTCCGACTCAACCGATCGTGTGGCCCCTTTAATACAAACTGTCAGGCGGCTGATCAACCCTACAGTTCAGTCTACAAGACTGAACCAACAATGATTGAAAATTTAGTCATTGAAAATTAATTGAAAATTGAACATTGAGAATTGAAAATTGCACTTAGCTTTATTTGACATTGGGATTTGGAAATTGGGATTTTATGCTATGGTCTCACCCTTATCACCCCGCCATAGGCTTTCCAGACTTGCGGATTCGGGAGCGGGCTTGCGGCGGGTGTAGCGCACATGGATCCCGCGCATGCAACAGCCGTGCCTGGCGGATTCTCGCAGCTGCCATTGCATAGACCCCAATTATCCATCACCTGCACGTATGGTTTGAAGAGACAATAGGTGCCATCCCAACAATTTACCCCGCCCGCGCCACATACAGGCAGATCATACTCCCCTTCAGGGCCAATCTGTTTGCCGCCCACGCCGCACTGATACGTGTGCGTAACAATATGCGGATCCTGCGAGGATTGTTTGGGCTCTATCCGCAATCCTTCCACTGAAGTAATCTGCGAACCATCGCGCCAGTCGACGCGATATGAAGTCAAAGGTTTATGGTCCTCATCCACGCTACTCGTAAATTTAAGCGCCACGCCGCCGGCGCGCTTAAACATTTTGAGGAGGCCATCGATCCATATTTGCTTCACTCGCGGCTGGGCCGCTATTTTAAGGGCGTCGGGGTCGGTGCCATCCAGAATATCCCACGCGTCCACGCAGCGATCTGATACTCGGCCGACACACCCTGCCGTCGTTCCCGGCGTACAGCAGTAGCCGTATCTCCCCGTTTGAGGATTAAAAGCCCACACGCTATAGGCTTTCGCAAAAAGCTCGCGCAAAGTCCCCTTGCCGCGTTCCGCGCCGCCATCAAGGGCAGTATAGAAATTCTCCCAATTCTTCATCTCTTTTGGCTTATCAACCCCCGCGCAAATGCCTGGCGCTCCCACATCGCCCTTGACGTAGCCGCAATTCGTTTCCTCATCACATAACTTCCCCACTTTTTCATCGCTTCCCGTGATGCACACTCTGCCCCCCTCTGTTCCACTAACACCGCTGCAAATCCCGGATATGGCACATTTGACTTTGATAGCGATCTCGTCATTAGGATTGCACTCAATACTGCCATTATTGCTACAATAATAAGCTGCATAACCATCTATGTCTGGGCCCTTGGCGCACGCACCAGCATAATTGCAATCTTCATCTTCCTCACACTCAGCGCCTACATTGCCGGCGCTGCACACCTTCTTCACCGCCCGGATCCCATACGGCGCGCCTGCGCGGTACTGGTACGGCGCTGTCTGCCCTTGAGTTATGGGCGCTTCCACGTATGCAGGGCCTGGCCACGTGGCAGGATCGCCAGGATCAATGCCTGACCCTCTCGGCAGCACAAGGCCGCCATACGGCTCGTAATCCTGTTCGTATGGATACTTGGGCGCGTTATACGGGGACTTAAAGCCGCCTGGCCCAATCCGTGTCGCATACGGCAGGGTTTCACCGTCCTGCGTCACCACTTGCGCAATCACGTTGCACCGCTCCCCGCGGTAGGTGATGATGCCTTTAAACTTAACTCTCCCTGAACCACCGCTGCCATCCTTATAATACACATGCAGGATTTTTAATTTGTTATTCTCGCCAAATTCCAGCCATGCCGAAATCATATTACAATCATTTTCATGGGCGCCTTTTTCGCACCGCAAATAGGCATAGGGATTGTAGAGAGCATGATATTTATCTTTATCATCGTCAGGACCGCAGTTCTTGGTGGAGGTAAGACCATTGCGCCAATGATCTTTATTCGACTGGTTCAAAATAATCGTTCCCTTCTTTCCACTTAATGAGAGATTAATATCTGTATCATCATTCCTCATTGTGCAGTCGTACGAATCGGAAGTGCCATCATCCATCTGTATGTCATCAATCCTCACTTCAATTATTTCATTTTTATATATATCCAACCAACTAAGATCAATAGGAAAACTGCAAGACTCACTCTGACATTGGCCGTATGTGTCGCTGGTAATCGCCCGATCATAATACGGCCAGTCGCCTTTTGACTCGAGACAGTAATACAAGGGCTTCCTGCCAGTATAGCCTGCCACAGGCTCGCTTGAGAACAAATCAGAGGTCCCCAAAAGCACGTCCACCGGCCACCAAATCAGGCAGTCGTTTGCGGGATCAAGGTAGCGGCTAGGATTTGGATCCTGCCGCTCCACGCAATAGCCTTTCCACCCTTTATACTCTTTGCCGGACGCTGCTTCCAGAAAATCGCAGGCAGGCGCGTCTTGCGTAGGATACGTGCGGCAGGAGCGCGGAAGCGTGCGCCCTTCCGCGATGGCAAGCGCGGGCTGGATAGTAACATCGTCAATATAGAAAGGGCTTGGCGCGATCGCGCTGCTTTCCTGCTGCACGAACTGAAGGAAGGCTTGCCCGCTTAAATTTTCAGGAAGCTTGCCATCCTCTGCCTTGGTGCCAAGCCGCATCTGATACGTCACCCAGCTGTTGTCAAGGGTAACTTTCTGCGCTCCTTTCCCAATCACAAAATTATGATAATCATTGCCAATGGCAAGCTGAGCGCGAATTGCCCTCAACACGCACTCTTCGCGCTCATCGTGAAATATAGGGCAATCCGCGCTGATGTCGCACAGTCGCGTTTTAGTTCGTTCGCAATGCCCTTCGTTTTTATCGGTGCGGGCGCGGAACGTAAGCATCATCGTGTCCATGCCAGGCGCGGAAATAAATGTGCCTAAGGGGATAAACGCGCCAGACCAATGCTCTGCCCCCGGCACCACCTTCAAGATAAATGTAGAATAGAACGCATAGCCTGATTTGCGTTCAACATAAATGCTTGCGCCATAGCGCGGCTGCCATGGCGAGGGGGCGCCAGTTTCAAAATTGCCATTCTGCACCTTTACGGTTCTGCCGACTTCATTCATGCGCACGTACGGGTAGAGGCCGTCAACGCGCGGGTATATGCACACGCCATCCGCTGCGGGACATGCATTGGTTGCGGAGCACTCTCGAGTTGTAGTAATAGAGCAATAGCCAATGCTCCAGGCTAAACCTACTTTAGAATACCCTGATACGTCCTTAATGAAGTGTATCTGCGACGGCGTGTCAAAGGTGAGGTTTGCCCGGCCAGTTGCGCCTTCCAGCGCCACAGGATTTGCGCATTCCCCTTTCGGATCGAGCGTATCGCACACGCCAAGGTCAAAACACATGTCTTCATACTTGCCCTGCTGGTTTTTTAAGCGTACTGCTGACTGGCAGTAGAGCCAGTTCTTGCACACGCGGTCGCGCGTGACTTTCATGATCTGGTTCGCGTCCGGCTCGATCGCAGGACACGCAGGTACCGTCACCCTCCAATACTTGGGACCCGCAGTCTCCGGGGGATTAGCGATTTGCGCGGTAATGTTTACGCAATACGAAAAGAGACATTGGGCGGGAGCGGCACAGTCGATATTACTGCTACAGGAGTCAAAAGGCGATTTTGAACATCTGCCGGTTGTTGGTGAGAGCGGTGTTGCCACCACTGCGTGGGATAGGGTATACACCTCATCAGTCCGTGAACCTTCCGGTGCAGTCACACGACAACTTCCTAAACCCCATGGAATGTTTTGCCACGATACGGTCCCTCGTGCAGGCTTTGTCGTGCCATAAGTCACGCGGAAGGAACGACAGGTAACATCAGAAATGCCCGCGTCTACAATCCGCAGTGTCTCCGCGGTAGAACCGCTCACGATAAACTGCCCGTTATACTCGGCTTGCACAAACCCTGTCACGTTGCAGGTAATATGAAACGAATATGTTCCTCCTGCATTGAGCCCTGGGAATACTACTTTGTGGGAAATGGGATTGCCAGTTGATATCTGCGAAAGACCGCCAGGGGTCAAGGTGGTGGTGCACACGCTTGGCATGAAAGTTTCAGGATAAGTCACCCACGTAATAGTCTCTTCAGCCGGAGCCGATGTTTCAGAAATTACATGGTGGATATAGAGCTGTTTGGGCACGATGGAAGAACAGGGCTTGGTGCAGCACACGTCGGTGGTGGCGGCGCCCGCAGCGTCTACATCCGGCACTTCTTCCCCTTCTATGCAGATGCTTGCGGTCGAACATGCCGCGTAATGCTGGCATCCTAAATCGTCCACGCACGTCACGGTGGCATCATACACACACTTTCCCGTTGTTATATTGCATCCCACATCAGCGCGGCACGTTTCTGACAAACCGTGACCGGAATAGCAACCATTGTGCGCGGGATCATTCACTACGCATTCATCCCCTGAACCGCCGCCGTTCACATCCCGGCAATGCCCAAACAACGCCAAGGGGCATCCCGCTGACGTTGTGCACGGATCGCCAATGTTCAAACCGTCTTGGCACACCATGAGCGCAGGATTACAAAAATATCCTCCCCAGCCACTAGGCGGCGGATCTATGCAGGTGCGCAAGCCAATCGTGTACGTACCGCCGTGCAACCCATTGGGAGCAAGTACGTCAGCAACGCCGCCGTTAGGCGCGACATAAACCACGTGGTTCCTGATAGCAGCATCTGGATTGTTTTGGTCAAAATTCACTTCGGTGACGCCCGGGGTAGTTCTGGTCCGAAATATAAGAGTCACAAATGTGGCATCATCAAACACGCCCTTAGGCGCGCCGCGCACGATATGAATCGTATTGCGGTCAGTCAGGACGCCTGGAATTATGTCCTGAACCGTTACTTGGGTAAAAGGGTCTGCTGCGCTAATACACGCATCTTGCAAACCACTAGCCTCGCAGTCATCCTTCCTGATATCCAGCATTGTGGGATCATACGTAATCACCACTTCTGCCGCATACAAGGGCTGTTGAGAAGGGTTAGAAATCATCACATTCAACGGCATGGCGGTGTTAAAAGAATACCTGCCGCTTGCCGGCCGCAGGGAAAGCTCCACATTGGGATTTCCAGCTGGGTTTGGAGTCACTTGCGCAAAGAGCAATCCTACCCCTGCGGCCACCGCGAGGAATATCACGATCTTGACCCACAGCGAAAGCGCGCCAAACCAGCTATGGAAGCGCTGCCACAATTCCTTTACACTCAAATGCATTTGTTCATTATTGTCAGGCATATAGCCTAGTAGGATTTATAAGACCTATACGACTTATAAGACTTATCCGTCTTATTATTTTACAATAAACGCCTCATCTTTCACATCCGTAAACACATATTTCTCCGCGGTCATGTACGGCACGAACTGCGATTCTTGTTTATCAATAGTAAAGATGATCTCTCCTGCTTTCAGAGGCTTCACCTTGATCCCTGAAAGCAGCCCGCTGCCCGCAAATCCTCCCTCGCCTCCTTTTGCCCCGGGACCGGGAATAAAGCGCACGATTTCTATCCGCCCTGTAGTCTCAAGCGCACCCGGAGGATTTGCTTCCATAGGCAGGCTTGTGCCCTTCGCATTTAAACCCTTAAACTCAACCTGCTTCGGATCATAGGTGAGCACCGCTCGCACGACCGTAATATGCGTATCATAGGTATCAAAACGAATTTCAACCAATCCTTCTTTTCCCACGCTTAAACTCGTCTTCCCTTCAGGAAGCGATAGGGAAATCGCGCCTTTCAAATCCGGCCGCACGATGGGCGCTGGTGGTGATTGTCTTTGCGCGGGGAGGGGTGATGGCGGCGCCGGTTTTGGTGGTTTTGGCGTGAAATAATTCACCGCGAGCGCCACTACTACTACCCCCGCCAGCGCTCCAAGCAGCACAAGAAGGCGGGAAGAAGAACGAGGCTTTGCATCTGTTGATGGAACATTAGTTTGAGAATCTTGTGGAGACATATGATTGATGTTAATTTTTATAAATAAATGCAAAGTTTCATTGTAGCGTGGCAGCTTGTCTGCCACCTGTGAGTCGGAGGCAAGCTCCGACGCTACCAGATCTGGGTAATTCGGGGGTACTACTGGGGTCTGCCGCCTTAGAGTTTATCACTGTTGGTACCCGCATGTTCCTCCCGTATCGCAATCATTATCCGTAATACATGGACGCGGATTCCCCACAGGAGAGTTAGAACAATGCTTCGCGGTGATAATGGTATCTGGCCCGCCGCCGGTCTCATGGAGCCCCACGCATCCTGCTTCAGGATCAAGCTCGCCTTTGCAGTCGCTTAATTGGCTCTGGATTTTATCTTTCGGCACATAGAGGAAATCGCACGCAGACACCGAGCAGGTGCCACCGGGCCCTGGCGGGGTTGCCGTAGTGCTGCATTGCGCGTCCGTGGTACACGCAAACGCTCCGTCTTCGCTGCATGCTTTCTGCCCATACACGAGCGCCCTTGAACACCCCTCCGGCAGCCGCGGATCCTGATACTCGGTGCAGGTGGACACTTGCGGTTTGCAGCGCGCCACTGCGTTCGAGCAAAGGCCTTGGCTGCCCGGGCGGCTAAAATCCATGCAGTCTGCGTCGCTCAAACAGCGGTTCTTCACTTTCGGATACGTCACGCCTCCTGATATCGCATCACGCACGGCTCTGCCGCCTATGCAAAATCCTAACGGACGGCAGGTGCCGCCTTCAGGGCATTGCGTCGTCGCGTTCGTGCAACTCCGATACGGCGCGTTCGAACATACGCTTGTCACAGTAGGGCAAGGAGTGGAGGTGCCGAGCTGATACCACGTCGTGACAGTGCCCTCAGTCTCATACTCGCAGGTGTAGCCGGTCGGATCTTTGAATGAAGGAAAGGAGCTATTATCAGTCCTAGTCAATGTCGCACAATACTCTTCAGGGAGTGTGCAGAGACTCGTGATCTCCCCGATCTTACCGATCTCATCGCTGAACGTGTCAGGATCAACCATGACAATAGTGTCGGCATACGTGCTGGTGGCCACTCCATTCGCGGAATTCCAAAACGCCACACTCGCCTGCCCCAGGAGCGTGCAGCCTGCCTGATTTGCACTGCATGCCGCGTCTTGAGAAGGGATAAGGTAGGCAAGCGCATCAGCGGGCACGGTTACTATTGATGCAGGGCTATTGAAGCGATCCGTGGCATTGGAGTTATAGAACGTCTGCTCGGCTGGATTACTCGAATTCTGCGTGTCAATGAGCGCTTCGCATCCCACGAACCGTTCAGGGCACAGCGTAGAAAACTTCTTGAAATAGTATGTCTTCTCTGTCCCTCCTTGACGGTACGCCGCGCAGTTGAGCTGGGCACCCGCTACCGTAGTTATGGGGGGAACTTGACTATTTTGATCGCACGTCTCTGGCGTATACCAACTATCTTTAATCGCATACACCTGCGCGGTCTGCACTATTACATTATCAATATAGGTAGTGCTTCCTACCGTTATCCTCACTTGGGCAGGTGATGCGCTTGTTGCAGTAAATGGACCAAGCGTATACGACTTCCATGACGTGGTAACACTGTCCGCATAGGACGCAGGAGTGGCCACCGCTGCCTGCCCAGTGGAATCCACAAGCGAAGCGGAGATAGTGCTTGCAGAGTCAGCGCGCGCCCAGAATTTTACATTATAGAGCCTGCCTGTTTCCACGGAAAACCCAGGCCGATACGCACTCGCGCTCCCCGCCGTACCTCCCGCCATTTTAAGTGAATGGTTATTGAGCACGGCAGCTTCATTGGAAATAGATAGCGCCGTTCCAGCAGCCGGGGACCATGGCTCATACGACCCGCTCTCAAAGGTATCAGAAAAAAGCTGCTGCACATTGCTGCCGTCGCCGCGGCGGTATTCGCGGCACCCCGCGGATGATGGCGCACATGTGGCACTATAATAGGGAATTGCTTGATACACACAGTGGCCATTTGCATCCGCTTCTCCCCGGTGTTGCGCGCACCAGCCGCCCGCATCTGGCAACGTGCGCCGCAGAGGGTGGCAATCGTCAGATGCTATAATCACTTTGGAGAAATAGCGATAGTAATAAGTAAGATTGCTATCAATGAACTCTCGGCAGTCAAGATCAGGGTTGAGCGAGTTAAAGTCATTCTGGCAGTTGATGCCATCAGGGCTCCGCAAGGAATCTACTATTTTTGCTCCAGTGACCGCGGGCTCGCTTGTCGCGCCTCCGCTCGGGATCAATGTCCACACCTTCAGCTGGAATCCAACCGTGTCAGACCCCTCCCAGGTGTAATAAGTTGCTTCGCCGCTCCCGGGAAGTTCGCATTGTTTCAATTCTGTATAATACTCCTTGCCTTCGCCGCCTTGGGCAACCTTGTCGAGATTGGTAAATTCATCGCACCCGGCGTCTTGCGCCGGGCATGAATGCGCAGTGGCGGGAATAAATTGGGCTACCGGAGCAGGAGGCATATTGGTGATAGGAATACCAGCTTCAAAATTCGTCTGCATTTGCTCATACTTCTTATATCCCACACATTCTGCCGGGCACTCATCATTCCAATTGCTCACCGTATTGGTTGCCGGAGCAATAGTAGCCATGGTCGGTTTTGCCGGAATGCCTATCTGCAGCTCGGTAGGATCAAGCGGGGTATAGAGGGCGCAACCCGCATACATACCCTCTTGGCCTACAGGTCCCATGCACGATTGCGCGGTATTATTAAGATAAACCGATTCTGCTTCTCGTGGAGCTCCTTGTTGCGGCGGCGTGGGCGTGCCGCGATACGTATCAGTAGGAGGATCCGAGGTTACATCTTGTAACACATCTGCATATTCTTGAGCGGTAAGTAAATGCTTTGCCTCATCCCTATGCCGAAGACGAATATAATCTTTGCACCCCACTGCATTCGGCTCTTTGCACGCGGCCTCTGCCATGGTAAGCGCTGATTGGTTCAGGAAATAATTATCCGGCGCAGCCACGCTGTCCACCCATCCGCCGGCATCCCTGCGTCTCGCGTACCTGCGGCACCCTTCAGACGCCACTCTCGTGCACCCTTGCGCATCCGTAGTATTGAGGAGAAAGCTTACGGTCTGATCTGATCCTGCCTTTTTAAGCTCTAGGCATGACGCATACTGCGCGGGGCACGACTCGCCCAAAGACCACACTTGCTTTTCCGTCGCGCAATACCCATACGCCAAGCACCCTGTAGCTCCCCCTTCCACGATGCAGGAGCGCTGATTCGTGCACACGTTCTCGCGGCTGATGGCAGGGGACGCGATATCAGGAGGGCAGAGAATCGTGCCGTTCCCGTTCGTGTCAGTGTCGCAGATGGGTAAAGTGGCGAGCGTTACCTTCAGGTCCGCTTCTCCCGGCCCTTCCCGCACGCACTTGGTAAGAGGCGCTTTCAGAATCCAATTGGGATCTACGAGCCTGCAATATGGAGACAAAAGCCCGCCATTTTGTCCGCACTTGTCATGCGCGTCGAGAAGTTCGCCTAATGTCACGCGCGTTTGCGCAAAATTCTTGATATAGAGCGCAGCAAGCTCCCAGCCTACGGGCACGATGCGGTACTTGCGCAAAATCACGATGGAACGGTAAGGGATTCCTGATTGCCAGTCCGGTTGCGAACCGCCTTGTTCAAAACCAAAGGTAAGATTGCGGGAAAGAAGCCCTTGGCACTTGGGACAGCCCCCTGTCCCTACAGGCTCCACTGCTTCTCGCACTGACAAATGGGGATTCACGTCAATCGCCAACCTGAACAGTTCCGAAATCACGCGGTTCTCCGGGCCAGTGGTATTGGATGAAAGCTCCGAGAGCAGATCCACCGCGCTGTCAGTCGTGAAATCTGTCTTCATAATTTCGGCAAATGCGAGCTGCGCGCCCGCGGTAAATCCAATGAGGCCGCTTGAAGGGCCGTAACTTGACAAAGACCGGTCAGTCGCAGGATTGAATCCGCCGCTGGTAATGCGCTTGAATAGTTTGCTTACTAAAGTGTTCGTGAACACCTTAAATGCATCAGCGACCGCGTCGCCGGTGAAGAGGAGCATAGGACCATATGGCTTCTTAGTGAGCGCCTCTCTGGTCGACTCGGATACTAGTGTCGTCGGCGTCTTGAGCTCACCTGTTATTAAATCTTTCACTGGATTAAATCCTTCCCCCTCTTTCCGTTCTAGCTCCTTCGCCGTACGCGCTTTCGTCTGCGCGCTATACCCTTCTGCCACGATGGAGAGCACCGCGCCGATGTCATTCTCCGCAGGATTGAAGTATGTGGCAAACTTGGGCAGGTCTTTGAGCTTCAACTGCTTATAGTCAGTGCGGAAAATATCCAAACCATTGATGCGCACTGATGTCCGCGGCAGATTTTTCCTGATCTGGCTAAAGGTGCACAAAGGTTTTGAAGGCGCCAGGATTTCACGCGCGGTAAGTTTTATTTTCGCTTCAATGTCTACGGATATGGGAGAGCAGAGGGTAAGCTTCTGATGGAGCGTACCGCGGAGTTTAGCTTTACTCGCATTACTTTTATCACGCGCAGCCTGCGTCTTTTTATTTTTTATCTGACATTGCATGAGTTTTTCTGCCACTGCCTCGTATTCAGAACTACCAAAGCTAAGACATAAACCATCACCCTGTAATTCGCTACAACCAGCATTCCCTTGCTCATCAATTTTCCATTTTCCTTGGCAACAGTACTTCGCACACTCCTCTGGCATTTCTGGCTTAGTAAGCTCATCAATCGCCACATCAACGCCAGTGGTTAAAAATATTCCCAACGCTTCGTCTTTCGCATCGTCCAAATACTTCTTCCACCCTTGAGTGATGAACGCGGGCTTCTGGCCTTGCCCTCCGCTTCCTAAATAGCTAGCATAGTCGTAGGCCACCTTATTCAAAAAATACTGCAAACCGCTTTTATACGCCACCGCCACTACGGTCTTCAAGGCTTTGTCAATAACTCTCCAGATTGTATCCAAAATAGTCTTCTTTTCTTGAGCGACATCTACTACGACAGCCTGTGCATTGACATAAGGGATATGTAAAAAAGGAACGACAGCAAAACTCATCGTCACACACAGGAGGGCAATAATCGCGAACCATTTACGACGAGCCACCGTTCGTTCAATCTTGCAGATTGAACGATTGTTTTTATCGTCGAACAAACCGGTAGTGCTCATAAAATCAAAACTGGATATTTAGATTATGCAACTGAACAAAATCTTGACGTCAGTGGAACAGGCATGCCTGTTCCCTACGATCACTTGGTTCGTTCAATCTTGCAGATTGAACCATTGATTTGAAGGACGAAATTAAACAGGAGTAACCACGATCCTCGTCGGATACCTGCTTGCCGACGACCACCGCCAATCTTCTGGCGCATACACGTATCCTTTGCGCACGGGATTGTTATGAATATACTGCATCTTCTGTCTTAAAAATTCCTCTGACTCAACGAGTTCCGGATAATTTCCGCTCTGCCAGAACTGATATCCTCGCTCGGCCGCGAATATCCTCAATACACTCGGTTCGGTTGCGATAATGTTCTTCTGCAATTCTTTCGATAAAAACGTCTTCATGTCCCTGATCACGCCGATGAGATCGCGGGCTGAACCGATGAAATGAAGGTGATTGAGCATAAAGACGAACGCGTAGATTCTTAATTGTTTCTGCTTTTGGCAATATACGAAACTATCTTCTAAGATTTCAAAGCGATGATGGCGGTCAAAGATATAATACCAGTTTTTAACGGTAAACGTCATGAAGTAGACGCCGTCCTTTCCTGCTCTCGGTATTCGTACTGATGGCATACTTCATACCGCTCATTAAACGGGTGGTTCAATCTGCAAGATTGAACCAACGTAATACTATCTGCGTTCTTCTGCTTCTACTAGAGTTAAGGTTGTGGTTGCTGCTGCACGGTCTGTTCCTGTTCTTTGAGCGTATCCTGATACATCTGCATTAAAGTAGCGTCGTCAATCTGTTTGAGCTGGTCTTCTGTCACCTGCCCAGTAGCCAAAAGGAGCGTCCTCAACTCTTGGGGCGTCATTTTTGAAAGGTCAGGAGGAGGCGCCGCAGTTTCATTTCCCTGTGCAGGGGGAATAAGTTCATTGAATTGCGGCGTGGAACCTACGGGCGCAGGCTGGCCTGCCTGCGCAGGCAGGCCTGTGCGGCATTCCGTGCCTTTCGGGCAATTGGGATCGTTATTCGAATCAATTTCAACCTTGTCGGTATACGTATCGCCGTCAGAATCTTTCAAGTAAGGCGAAGTGCCGTACACATTCAGTTCATCATAATCAGAAAGCCCGTCGCTGTCAGTGTCTTTCGTCTTTAGTTCCTCATTATTCGTTGAAAACTGGGCAGTTACCTGTGGCGCGCTCACAGCGCCGAATTGATTCTCTTGGCCTGCCTGCGCAGGCGGGCCTCCAGAAAGCCGCAGATCGCGCCAAATCTTAAATCCTCCCACGCCAAGGGCAAGAAACCCAAAAAATAAAATAGACCCAAATAGCACTTTTGGGTTCATTCCTTTTGATTCCACTTCTTCGCTTTTATTTTGTGGCAAAGATGAGTCAGGCATCTATTGTATTTTATCTTGCATTTTAACGAATAGAGAAGAGGAAAAGGCTGATAACAATATAGCATAAAATTACATTCTTGTCAAAATTCATATTTCACCATATTTTGAACGAAAAAGCGCTATCCAATCGTCTATATCTAGCTCTCCCGGACGCCTCTCTATTAACGCAGATAAACGCGGATTAAGACGCGGATTAACGCAGATATCGTTATCGTGAGGTAACGATAACGTGGTATGAATCTTACGCCGGGGAAAACGGAATGCAGGTTTGATGAAGCTGAAAAACGTTTCACTCTTGATATTTCCTCGCCGCTCGGCCGCTTGAGCGTCGCGAAGATCAATCCGCACCAATGCGCTCTCAACCGCCGGCTGGGGCCAAAACGCAGAACGAGGAATAATCCTTAAAATTTCAACCTTGCCATACCATTGCACAATCACCGAAAGGAGAGACATATGCGGCGGACGTGCGTAAATCCTCTCTGCAACTTCTTTCTGAATAATGAGCACCATACGCTTCGGCAGATGATCATCCCGCAAAATGTAAGAAAAAAAATCAGAAGTAATGGAATAGGGAAGGCTTGCGACGACCACGAAATCCGACCACTGATGAACTGATGAACTGATGAACTGAATCGCATCTCCCTCAACAATCTCAACATTCTTCATTGAGCGGCGCTTGCACTCTTCTCGCAAAAATTTCACTAACTTCGACTCAATCTCTATCGCAGTCACGCGTCCTGCCGCGCCCGCAAGCGCAAATGTCAGCGCGCCGAATCCAGGACCGATCTCGTACACTGCATCAGCTGGCGTAATGCCCGCCGCCGCCACGGCGTCTTTCACCACGCTCTCGTCAATTAAAAAATTCTGGCCGCGGTCTTTTGTCGGCCTGATGCGGTATTGCTCGCACAAAGATTTTAATTCGGGAACAGAAAGGAGAGAAGACATTAGAAAAAATTTTCAATTTCTCCCGCTTAGGCGGGATCCCGCTGACATTTAAAGAAAATGATCAAAGAGCGGGACAATTCTCAATTTTTCCCGCTTGGCGGGATCCCGCTGTGGCGGGACATTCAATGACTCAATGATGCAAATGATTGAAAATTGAAACATTGAAAATTATTTGAAAATTGTAAATTGGTCATTGAACATTTAGTCTGAGTGACCCTACTCGCAATACCCTCACTGAACCATCAGTATTTACTTGAACGACAGTTGAAGGCTTCCTCCTCAGCAGTGTTCCCCCATCAATGACGAGGTCTGGTTTAAATTTTTTTCCGCTGAATGCGCGCACTGTCGCTGATGCGCTATAGAGCGCTTGCGTGCCGGAAACATTCGCGCTTGTGGCGATGAGGGGTTTGTCTAATCCACAAACGAGCTTGTGGGCGATTGGGTGCGGCGAGATGCGGAGGGAGAGTGTAGGGATAGATCTCGGTTCACTATTCACCGTCATCCCGGGCTTGACCCGGGATCCAGAAACAAAAACAAACAAACCCGCGCGATTTTTGTTTTTTCTTGTCTGGATTCCCGCCTGCGCGGGAATGACAGTTGTTTGAACGTATGAAGATGCGCGTTTCAACGGCAACACCAAAGATAACGGCCCCGGCCAATAGTGCCGTGCGAGCCGACGGGCAACAGGAGAAAATACTACGTAACGCTCTGCCATTGACCTTGAAGCAACGATGACTGACAGCGGCTTTCCCTGCGGCCTTTGTTTGATGCGCCTTACTTTCATATGAACCTTCGGGTTCGTCCAATCACCGCCCAGACCATACGAAGTTTCGGTGGGAAAGGCCACCACGCCACCCTCACGGAGCACTCTTAATGCCACGCGAAGTAGTATCGGGTCATTAACTGAAATTACCTTCATACGCTAAGCGCGGTGGAAATCCCAATACCCAAACCCCAATGACCAATTAAATCCCAATTACCAATACCAAAATTGAGCATTAGGGAATTTGAGCATTGATTGAGCATTGGACATTGGAAATTGGTCATTAATTTGACATTTGAAATTTGTCATTGAGATTTCTCAATCTTGTGTAACAAGATTGAGCAGTTTCCCTTTCACATACACCTTCCTCGCCACCTCTTTTCCTTTCAAATACTTCTGAATCTCGGGCAGTGCGTTTGCCGCCGCATATACCTCTTCTTCTCCCGCATCGCGGGACACTTCTGCCACTCCCCGCTTCTTCCCATCGATCTGTATGACCACCTGCACAGTCTCCTGTGTCATCAGCGCGAGATCAAAAGCCGGCCACGGCTCTTTGAAAATAGACCGTGCGTTGCCAAGCTGTTCCCATAACTCTTCCGTGATATGCGGCGCAAACGGCGCAAGAAGAATGAGGAGCGCCTTGTAGCCGGATAAAGTATCAGCGCGGTCTTCAAGGGCAGGTAATTCGTTCGTGTACGTCATGAGCTGTGCGATCGCAGTATTAAATTTAAACGCTTCAATATCTTCTGTAACTTTCTTAATCGTCTGATGCGCCAAACGCGCAAGCGCGTCGCTTTTAAACGCACTTACTACGCCCTTAAACGCCTGCGTATGAATGCGTGGTGAATGCGTATGAATGCGGGTCCCCAAGGACCATACGCGCTCCAAAAACCTCCTTATCCCTACGATGCTGCGCATGCTCCAAGGTTTTGCATCTTCAAACGGGCCCATGAACATTTCATACAATCGCATAGTGTCTGCGCCGTAGATTTCGATGACTTCATCGGGATTGATGACATTGCCTCGCGATTTCGACATCTTTTGCCCGTCCTCTCCCAAGATCAGCCCTTGATTTTTTAACGTAAGGAAAGGCTCGTCAAAATCAATAATCCCCAGCCAATGCAGCACCTTGGTAAAAAACCGCGCATACATCAGATGCATGACTGCATGCTCTGCCCCGCCGACATAGAGGTCTACCGGAAGCCACGCATGAATCTTCTCGCGGC
Source organism: Patescibacteria group bacterium (assembly GCA_041645165.1). Classification (NCBI taxonomy): domain Bacteria; species Patescibacteria group bacterium. Next base: position 45,994 of record JBAZQN010000010.1, read on the forward strand.
TTGCAAATTCTTTCGCATTGCGAGGATCCGTATAGCGGAAAAAATACCAGGAAGAGTCCACAAAAGTATCCATCGTATCGCACTCCCTCCGCACGTCTTCGCCATACGAACCGCACTTGGGGCATCTCACCTCATGGAATTTTTTTGACCGCTTAAGAGGCGACTCCCCCGTAGGCCGGAAATCAACATCATCAGGCAACCGCACCGGTAGATCTTTTTCCGGGACCGGCACCTCACCGCACTTCACACAATAGATAATGGGAATCGGCGCTCCCCAATAGCGCTGACGCGAGATGAGCCAATCACGCAGACGATAGGTAACCTGCTTCCTGCCAAACTTTTCTGCCATTTTTAAAAGAGCCTCTTCCGACGACAGTCCGGTAAACTCCCCCGACTCGACAAGCATCCCGTGTCCTATATAACATCCTACATCCATAACCTCCTTGAGTAATTCCGGAAATTCAAGGGTCCCCATATCTTTCATCGTGAAATGTCCCCGTCCTTTTAATTCTCTCAGTTCAGCGTTTAATTCCTTCGCATACCACCGTGCACTTTCCTTGCGGTATTCTTCTTCATTGTCGGAAATAAAGATGATAATTTTTCTCACCTGATCCTTAATCTTTGGATTTATGTCAAAATCATATAACGGACCAAGACGCTGACGATTCTCGGTGATGGTTTTCCTACCAGGCGCCACCAAAAGGAGGGTATCAATTTTTGCATCCGTCTCTCCCAGCCACCGCACCGCAAATGCGCCGCCCGCGCTATGCCCTATCACTACTGAATTTTCATCTAAGGGAAGGTGTGCTACCTGCTTTTTCCATTCATCATATTGCGGCTCCCAAGCATTCGGCATGAGTGGATTAAATACCTTGAAACCTCGTTCTTCCAACTTCGGCGTTATCCATCCCAACCAGTGATGGGTATTTTCTGGAATATAATCAGCTTTCCCGCGTGGATCAGATTTTGGAGATCCGTGTACCATAAGCACCTTTCTCTCTTTTGGCCGTATTACACACTTGATCGGCAAATTGAATTTTTTTGCAAACACATAATCCCGCTCGTCATGTGCCGGAACGGCCATAATTGCGCCCGTACCATAACCCATGAGCACGTAATCAGCAATCCAAATTGGTATCTCTTCCTTAGTGGCGGGATTGATTGCGGTTATCCCTTGTAATTCAACACCAGTTTTTTCCTTCTGTAACTGACCACGCTCCAGTTCAGTTTTGCTTTTAGCGCTCTGAATATATTGTTCAACAAATTTGAAATTTGAAATTTGAAATTTGAAATTTTCAATTATGGGGTGTTCCGGTGCGAGCACCATGTAAGTCGCCCCAAATAACGTATCCGGCCTCGTGGTGAATACTTCGATCCATAACTCCCCCTCTCCCCCTCTTACCTTAAGAGGGGGTTGGGGGGCGTTACTCACTATAGGAAATTTTATCAATGCTCCTTCACTTCTCCCAATCCAATTCTGCTGCATGAGTTTGATAGGTTCCGGCCAATTAATCTTTTCAAGGCCTGAAAGCAGTCCTGCCGTGACTCGCTTGTTCCTTTTCGCGTCTTGTGTCCGATCCTCGATAAAATCAGTGATTTTGAAAAACCACTGCGCAAGCTCTTTCTGCACTACCGTATGCTTGCAGCGTTCGCATTTCCCGTCCACCACTTGCTCGCGCGCGAGCACGGTTTGGCAGTGTGCACACCAATTCACCGGGGCTAATCTCTTATAGGCCAAGCCGTGTTGGTAGAGCAAGAGGAAAAACCATTGCGTCCAGCGGTAATAATCAGGATCTGCGGTATTCACTTCCCGCGACCAATCATAGGAAAACCCCAGCGACTTGATCTGGCGCCGAAAATTTTCAATGCTCTTCGCAGTGGTCTCCGCGGGATGCACACCCACTTTGATCGCGTAATTCTCCGCAGGAAGCCCGAACGCGTCCCATCCCATCGGATGAAGCGCCATAGAGCCCCGCATGCGCAAATAGCGGCTCACGATATCGGTGGCAGTATAGCCTTCGGGGTGCCCTACATGGAGCCCTTGCGAGGAAGGATAGGGAAACATGTCGAGCACATAGCGGCGATCTTCGCGCTTTCTCCCCTCATCATCAGCGCGAAACGCGCCCTGCGCTTCCCAGCGCTCCTGCCATTTCTGCTCAATTTTTTTATGGTCGTAGGAGTGAGACATAACAGTACATAATCCAAAAACCAAAGATCAAAAATCAAAATTATGGAGTCCCGTAATTACGGGACGAAATTCCTTCATTTTGCATTTTGAGTTTTGCATTTTGAGTTACATGTTGATTGTACCATTGACTCAATGAATTTCCAATGGTATACCCAAGTAATGATACGGTCACATAATACCATGCCCAAATTATTCCGCCATATTACCCTCGCCTTTCTACGTTTCCTCGTCCGCCTACTCACTGGATTAGGCAAAGGCATCGCGCTTGCGGGAAGACGTCTCTATCGCTCGCTCTCCTCCTCGACGAAAATCGTGTCAGGCATAAAGGGTATCATGGTGCGCCTGTATGAAACCCTCCGTACACTCCGCGCAAACGCGCGCGTAATCCATCCTCAAGGAAAAATACGCATCCTCCTCACCCATCCCTACACCCTTAAGGTAATCATTGCGGGAATGATTCTTCTAGTTATCTTCACAAACATTAACTCGCGCTCCGTCGCTGCTGATGAACTGGGGCACAACAGCCTCATCTACCGCTTGATCTCCATTGATGCCCGCATGATCGTGGTCGACGCGAGCCCTGCAGCGCTCCCTCAAGCAGGCAGAACATTCAGGGATACCATTGAGAGAGAAAATTCCACGAATGAGGGGATCGCGGGCATGCCGTTAGCGCTCGATACGAGTATCGGCACAATAGTGCGCCCAAACCCCACTGAAACCTTGCGCGGAAGCCGCCCGCGCGACAGCATTATCACTTACACGGTACAGCAGAATGATACCATAAGCGGCATTGCCTACCGTTTCACGCTCTTCGCGCGTACGATTCTTTGGGCGAATAATTTAAGCGGCACCTCCGTAATCCGTCCCGGCGACTCTCTGGTCATACCTCAAGTGGACGGCGTGATCCATACGGTAAGGCGCGGTGACACTCTCCAGGGGATTGCGACGAGATACCGCTCAACCATTGATAAAATTACCGCGCTCAATAATATCTCACAAGGAGCAAAACTTGAACCCGGCACGCTCCTCACCGTTCCGGATGGCCGCCCCCCATCCGTAAGCGTCCCTGCGCAAACCCGAGTTGCCACGCGCACTGCACCAAGAAATGTGGGGAGCGCGCGTTCTCCTAGCGGTGGCCTTATCTGGCCCACCACTGGCCGCGCCATAACCCAATATTTCAGCTGGCGCCACGGAGGACTCGATATCGATGGCAACCTTAGTTCCCCGATCTACGCGGCGGAAAGCGGCACGGTAGAAATCGCGCAGGGAGGGTGGAATGGCGGATATGGCAACGTCATCGTCATAAGCCATAGTAAAAGCACAAAGACAAGGTATGGCCACCTTTCCCGCCTCTATGTGCGTCCGGGAGAACAAGTGCAGCGAGGGCAGATCATCGGTATGATGGGGTCCACCGGCCGTTCTACAGGATCCCACCTCCATTTCGAAATCCTTATTAACGGCGCGCGCAAAAATCCGTTAAGCTACTTTTAATTAAGGAGTTTGACCCCGTTAGAGGTCGCCCTGCCGAAGGCACGGCTTCAACCGCCTAAGGGGCGGCTTACCTCTCACGGTACGCGCTCACTGGGGGCATCGCCATCCTCGCGGTTTAAGCCCCCCTCTTGGTCTCCCCCCTGATAAGGGCGCTTAAAAAAATAACATTTCACTTGTCCCATAGGTTTGTCCTTATTTTGTTGACGTACGGCGTAGATGGCGGGATATGTTATTTTTTTACGGCGCCTAAGGGGGAGACCACACGCCTTGTCCTCCCCCTATGGCTTCGCCATATCTTGATGATATAAAGGGGGAGGTTTGGTGGGGGTGTTGATGGTCAGTGAGCGCTTACCTCCTTACGGGGTTGACTGTTCGGTTTTTGTTCGGTATACTATATTTAGTTTTCCACAGATAATACTACTTCTGTCTTTTCCTAATAACTCGCTCACAGTCACCATTCAGGCTCGAATGCAAAAATCAAAATCCAAAAGTCAAAATGAAAATGTAAAATCTTTAAATTTTGATCTATCATTTTGCATTTTGAGATTTACATTTTACATTTACCCACATTTCCTATGCTCACCAAACAACAAACCAAAGTTTTAGACATTATTAAAAATTGCATTAAGGACCACGGGTATGCTCCTTCCATCCGGGAAATCGCGGAAGAAATGGGTGTTTCCTCCCCTGCCACGGTAAACGAGCACCTCGAAGCGCTCGTGCAAAAGGGATTCTTGAAAAAAACGGACCGCGCCATCCGCAATATTGAACTCACGAAAAAGGTGTGGATGCTCAGCAAAAGCATTGAGCTGCCGCTCGTGGGGCTCATTGCGGCAGGCGAGCCGATTGAAGCGATTGAACAAAGGGGAGAAACCGTCGCCGTACCCACCGAGCTTGCGGGCGACGAGAACTGCTACGTGCTGCGGGTGAAAGGCGATTCCATGATGGAAGACGGGATCTTAAATGGAGACTACGTGATTGTGGAACGCACCTTCTATCCTAAAAATGGCGACGTGGTGGTGGCGCTTCTGGATAATGAACACGCGACGCTCAAACGGTATTACCGGGAAAAAGACAGGATCCGGCTGCAGCCCGCAAATAAAAACTACAACCCTCTCTTCGTAAAGAATCCCGCGATTCAGGGAATTGTTAAGGGATTGATAAGAAAATTTGCGGTAGCATAATGCCGAATTTCAAAATCTCACCGCTCAGGCGGGAAACTTTGAGCTTTGTCATTTCAAAAGGAATATGTCCCTCACCTCGTACCACGACCCCATTTCGGTGCTTGCCTCCTTCCGCGGAGGCGAAGTGAAACCCGTGGCGTTCAAATGGGGAGGGCGCGACTGGCACGTAAAACAGGTGAATCTCGTGAGCGCCTCGCGCGACGGCCGCGCCAAACTCATATATTTCTCCGTCTCAGACGAAGCAAACGCGTTCAAACTCCAATTCAATAGCGAAACATTGGAGTGGGCGCTGGAGGAAGTGTGGCATGATTAATTTTCAATTATCAATTTTCAATCAATGACCTAATGAATCAATTTTCAAACTTTGAACATTGCGAAATTGAAAATTGTTTGAAAATTGTCCCCCTTCGGGAGATCCCCCGTAGGGGGAGAAATTGAGCATTGAAAATTCACTCACTATGCTCCATCAACGAGTAGTGCTTCACATCGACATGAACAGCTACTTCGCCTCGGTGGAGCAGCAGGCAAACCCGTTCCTGCGCGGAAGAGCGGTGGCAGTCTGCGCCTATCTCTCTCCGAACGGATGCGTCATTGCATCGTCCCGGGAGGCAAAGGAAAAAGGGGTGAAAACCGGCCTGCGCGTGCGGGATGCGCGCTCGCTCTACCCTCCCACTATCTTTCTCCAAAACGATCCTATCAAATACCGCACGACGACCGAGGCCATTTTTGGCATCTTTGCAGAATATTCTGACCGCATAGAGCCGTATTCCATTGATGAGGCGTTTATCGACCTCACGGGTTATGCCGCGGATCTTAAACACGGCGCCGAAATAGGCAGGGAAATCAACCGCAGAATCAAGGAGGAAGTGGGCGAGTGGCTGCGCTCCTCCGTAGGGATCGCGGAAACGCGCTTCATCGCGAAGCTCGCCTCGGACACGGGCCCCAAAGACAGCGTTACGGTCCTCCCCTCTTCCCAACTTGCTTCTTATCTCAAGACGATCTCTTTGCGGGACATTTGGGGCATCGCAGGAGGCCTGGAGCGCCGCCTTGCATCAATCGGCATCACAAGCCCTTTAAGATTCCGGCAAGTGCCCATGATGCACATCCTGTCATCCTTAGGGAAACCAGGCTATTATCTCTGGGCATCGCTTAATGGAATTGAGCTCAACGGGGTAGCGAAGGAAGAAGAGCATACACAAAAGTCTATCGGGCACTCTTACTGCCTGCCTAAAAAAACAAACGATCCAAAAACACTTGCGGCGATCCTCATGAAACTCTGCGAGAAGACCGGCCGCCGCTTGCGCGCGGCGCGCGTTGAAGCATGGAATATTTCTGTGGGACGACGGTGCGAAAATCCTCTAGCCTTCCACCAGTATCCCTCTCCACGAGGACGTTCGATTGGAAAAAACCCTCCGCAGCTTGCCCGAGCACGACCCCTCGATGCAATCGAGGGTCGGGCGAGCGAGGCGGAGCACGGTCGCGCGCAGGAGCGACCGATGCGTGTTTTTTCAACGAACGTCCGAGCTCCCTTATTTGATTCTTTCGATATCTTCCGCGAAGCGTGGCGGCTTCTCAAAGCCGATACGATTTCGAGTCCCGTCTCCATGCTTGCCGTGTCCGTATCGCGCCTGATGCCCCCTTCTGCCCAGTTCAGCCTTTTCCCTTGCCGTCGCGGCGGCTCCCGCAGGGTGGCATGCGCGCTTGATGCCATCAACGACCGCTGGGGCGAATATACGGTGATGCGCGGCGCCATGTGGCATACACAAAAAAATGCTCCCGATAGAATTGGCTATCGGAAGAGCACTGAAATCCCAAAATGGAGGGAGACAATCCAGTCTATCCCTTTGGCGGAAGATGCAGAATAACCTCCGTGATCTTCTCAACTGTTTCATTAAGTTTCCCCTCCCGGTTCACCACGCGATAATCATAGTCATGCGCGGCCTTGAGCTCTTCCATCGCCTCATGCCAACGAACGTTCAGCTGCTCATCGGAGAATCCTTTTTCCACCATGCGACGCCGGATGCTCTCTAAGCTGTCAGGCTCAATGAAAATACGCACTGCGTCCGCATACATATCCATCACTTGTTCAGCGCCTCTGACGTCAATTTTCAGCAGCACATTGCGCCCCCCGCGAAGCGCCGTTTCTACCGCTTGCCGCGGCGTGGCAAATTTCCTGTTGCGCACGGGCGCCCATTCTAAAAACTCGCCCCGAGCAACCCGCGCATCAAACTCTTTATTATCAACAAAATAGTGGTCTATGCCGTCTACTTCTTCGGGGCGCTGTTCGCGCGTCGTCACGGTAATAATCCGTGCAAGGTTCAGCGCAGGCCTTTTCAAGAGCTCCTTGACGACTGCGTCTTTGCCCACTTGCGAGGGTCCTGAAATGATGATAATGCGGCCGGGCATGACAGAAATTCTAATTTCTAAATCCTAAAAACTCTAAAAATTTTCAATGCTCAATTTCTCCCCCTACGGGGGATCTCCCGAAGGGAGACAATTTTCAATCAATATCCCAATGTCATAATTTTCAAACGTTTGATAATTGTTTAATTGAAAATTAAATGAAAATTGAAGCTTGAAAATTGAAAATTATCAAAACAGCCTAGGATTTACTGCGCTGAAGAAGTGTATACACTTGCTGCAACTCAACAGGTAAGGGCGCATGATAAGTCTTTACCTCTCCTTGCAGATCAGTAAATGTAAGAGATGATGCATGGAGAAATGGGCGATTGAGGGTTGTTTTTATTTGCCTGCGCGCCTTTCCTCCATAAAGCGGATCCCCGATGATAGGATGCCCTATCGCGGCAAGGTGTACCCTGATCTGATGCGTACGACCTGTCTTAGGAAATACCTTAAGAAAGGTGAGACGGGGGAAGCGCCTCGCGACTTCAAACCTTGTCAACGCTTCTCTCGCGTTGTGAGAAATTTTCAACGTTTCTGCGTCAGTCTGTGACCTCCTCTTATGAGGAAGCGCTGTCATTGTACCACGCCTTCGCGGACTCGTGCTACGCGTGAGAGGGAGCGCAATTTCGCCATGGTCATTCACAAAGGTCCCCGCAACCAGCGCGTGATATTCCTTTTCGATTTTGCGTTCGCGAAATGCGCGGGAAAAATAATCAAACGCCTGCGGCGTACGGGCAATGATCATCACGCCGGATACCAGCTTGTCCAGACGGTGCACAATCCCCGGGCGAGATGGATCTCCCCCAATCTTGCGCAATTCAGGATACCGAGGAAGGAGTAAATCAATAAGGGTTGCGCCATGAATCCCAGGCGCAGCATGGACCGCGATCCCTGCCGGCTTATCAACGATGAGATAGTCATCCGTTTCGGCAATAATGGAAATTTTCACATCTGCGTTGATCCGCGATAAAACCAAACGTGACGATCCGCGTTGATCTGCGATCTGTTTCACCTCCTCAACCTTCTGCCCTTCCTTCAGCGCGTAATGCGGCGTCATTGACTTTCCCTCAACCACCCACCTCCCTGCCTTAATATCACGCTGTATGGCAACCCGCGACTGTTCTGGCAATTTCTCCACCAAAAATTTATCTAATCGCTTGCCTTTGTCTGCTGGTTCAACAATAAATTGGGAGGTCATACGCAATGAGAACAATGTTGCTCTGTAATTTCTTATAAAAATTTTATTTATTCCTCTGTCCGTAGGACTATATGTCGCCTCACATACTCATTTTTGATAAATTTTGATGAGTATGGCAGATATTTTTTCTGCAGACTTTCGCTTAAGGTAAAAAAGTCACTTGTTACCTTTCCTGAACAGTTTTTGTTTCCGCAATTGCATTTCCAAGTATTGCCAGTATGAGCATTGATTCGGTAGTCAACGGTTATTTCTTCTCCTTTCTTGATTGATTTCAATGCAAAGTATGGTACCTTCTTTTTTGAAGACTCTTTCGGGATTGCATTTGGATTACAGGAATGATTCACGAAGCGTCCTGGCGGATTCATAATTTCCCACGTTTCTCTATCTATTTCATTCAGATGATCTCCTTCGCTTTTTAGAATTTTTTCTAAATCTCTTTCTTTCACCGACCGTCCGCGATAATTAACAAAAACTACTTCACCTTTACGAAAATTCCTAAGAGCGAATACTCCTTTCCCTTTCTTCTCGGCTTCTTTTATTTCTACACCTTTTCTCATAATTTTCCTTTTCCTTACGCCCAATAACACCTTTCGAAATTACTTCAATGTCCACAGATAAAACCTGAATTTCTTTTCACTTCCTTTGATATTTGCACGAATGCCGACTCTTCGAGCGGTTAAAATGTCTTCTTTATGCACTACCACATCTCGGTCTTCCAACCAAAGTATATTGTCAGTAAGGTCAGCGCCATAAAGATGAGTAGTGATCCCAAAAGACTTGCATAAATTGCCGGGAGATTTTGTGAGCCCTTCTTCCGCAACATCTTTGCCGAAATTCTTTTTCATCAGATTAATGCCCTCTTCAGGAATGAGTGCTCTTATAAAAACGACCTCGGGTATATCCTTTTTATTCACCACCACCGCACACTGGTAATGCATCCCATAAATCTTATATACGTACGCATAGCCGCCATCGCGATACATCACCTCGGTTCTCTTCGTCCTTTTATTCCCGTGCGACACATGATCTACAAACGCGGGATAAGCCTCAACATCCGTAATCATTCCCGAAATGATTCCTTGCTCCGTTTTATGCACCAAATACTTGCCAAGGAACTTCGGCGCTAAGGCTACTGCACCCTCTTGATAGAATAATTTTGGCAGTTTCTTATTCATGGTTTCATCTTTTGTTCCGTTATGCTTTCTCAATTTTATCCTACTCACGTAGAAATCCTCCTTAGGAGCGCTGTCCCATCACGATAATGTTCGGCCTTAAGAATAAAAGAGAAACGATCTAAATCCAAACAGAGATCAAAGTCTCTTTCCGGCTTCCATGTCTTCTGCGGATCAAAGAAGGATTGGCTTGCTTCGCTATATCTCAGACGGTTAATGAGAGGAGCAAATTCTTGTGCTACACCTTCCAACGCATTCCGCACATAACCTGCACATTCCGTATCTTCATCAGACAACTGAACGCCGCCTCTCCCCATGCATACCAACGACACCTTACGAGGTGCCATACGGTTCACATACTTCACCACTGCTCCTGCGTTGATAAAACTTCCAGTGATGACTTCATCTGCATTAGTCGCGTTCACAATACCCTGCGTACCGGAGGAGGTTGTAAGAATAAGCGTTTTTCCACTAAAGTCAACATGCTCAATTTCAGTGGGGGAGTTCCCATAGTCGAATCCCGCTACTTTCTTCCCGTCCCTTTCTCCGATAAGGATACTCTCTGGTATCTTACTTTTAAGTTGTAATGCCTGAGTGACGCCACCAACGCATATCATACGCGCCGCACCATTACCAAACGCGTAACAGGCGGTAGAAAAAGCGCGAAACACATCGATAATCACCGTAAGGCCTTCTGCCTTCTTAGCTCCCTCGATCAATTGAAGAATACTAATTTCCATACATTGCCTACAAATATACTGAATGAGCAACCTAATCCCGAATTTGTCATTCCTGATTTAATTTCGATGTTATACACCTTAAAAAATTTCTATTTTTTCAATAAAAATTGCTTTAATTTTAATGTCGCCTCATCAACCTTGGTCAAGTTACTTTTGGTTTTAAAAGTTTTCTTAGCGAACTCCATAATTGGACGCACAGATTCTATTTTTCTGCCAAATTTTCTTTTCATCCAATCAAAACGTGGAAATACCCAAACGTGGAAATGATGCAACGTGTCTTCTTCCTGGATAAGGTAAACAACCTTAACGCCAAGAACCTGCCTTAAGGCTGAACGTAAGCGATATAATAATTTTATGAAATCCCGTTGTTCTTTGTCAGTAAATTCATCAACACTTTGAATATGCCTTCTGGATGAAATAATCACAAAACCCGGAATAGGAATTTCATAGTCTTGGTGGGCATCAAAATATTTTGACTTTACAATATCGCCTAGGCTTATTTCACCTTTTTCACGGGTACACCCAAGGCAAGTTATTTTTTTCACTTGGCCTGTATAATTGATTATTTTATTAATTGACCTTGACATACCATGAAATTAAATTTTTCAATAATGAAGAGAATACGAATTATATTTATCACGAAAAAGTGCTCATTTCAGTGAGATATTTTTTTGCTTCCTCATACCACGGCTGGGCAATCTGTTTGGCGAAAGGAGACGATATCCTGTGAAACACCATACGTATTCTCCTCCCCGCCTCGCTGGTACTGCCATCACGCATAGATTTCTTGGCAAGGCTTACGGCCTTTTCTTCCAAAAATGCCAAACAATCGGCATCGCACAATACATTTTGATCTTCATCGCCCCCTGTCTCATGATTCGCCACAAAGTGCTTGACTCGCGCGATGAGTTCTTCTTCCGCACCTTCGTGCCGCAGGAATTTTTCAATATCAACCGCGCTTAAGTCCTGATGTTTGCGCAATAGTGCGGGATCATCAGACCCCTTTTTCCAGTCTCCATAAAACGCCCTTTCAATATCATGCGCTATCCCGGCAATGAGCAATGCCTCATCCGCGTCAGGTTTAAGCTTCTTAATCCAGTATACGGTGCGCTGGTGATGCGAGATATTGCTCAAGGCTCCCGCCTCCGTGAAAGCATCTATAACAAACCGTTCCACCTTATCAAACATAATGTGATCCATTTAACTTTTGCTTATATGTTCCCTAGAGACTGACTAATCAAACACGACGGTAGTCATCATTAAATCAAAAACACTGTTCACTGGCCCCAGCGTTGTCTCAAAAATGTAATTGATCCCGTTATGCTTAATCATGTAACCGTACCCTGAACCCATGCCCACATATTTAAACTTTCTAAATTCTTGGTTATTGATGGTTTCGTTGAAAGTGAAATAAGCCCCTTCCACGCTGTCGCTCCCCGTCGTCCTGACGTGAAACCTGTTCCCGGGATGGTTTTGCGTTATGATGAAATAATTATTTTCCGGCGTCTCCACGGTATATGACCCGTCGTTTGGATATTTTATGCTCACGCCCAAGTTTCGATAACTCTTCCACGCCGAGGTGGTATCAGCTATCTTAAAAGTTTTCACGATATCTTCGATTTCCCGCATTCTCGCAACCATCGTTTCATTGATAGCGCCTTGCGAGGATGAATATCCAAAGACATATTCACCACTTTCACCCAGATAGGTCGGTGCAGGATCCTCTTCTGATTTTATTTGCTGCCACTGGCTCTTTGTGTGCATACTGATGTTAAATAATGAATCCTGGGTAGGAAATCCAAAATCAATGGAATCACTGATGCCAAACGAACCCCAATCAAGTGTTCGATTTTTTGTGGCATAACCGCTCCATGTGTTCGACAGGGTTAACGTGAATCCGTATTGCGCATTATCGTAGACAATTATTCCAGCATCGTCGGCTCCTTGATTAATATTCTGAGATTCGTCTGCAATGGGCTGTCCGCCATTATTTTCACCTGCTGCGGAAGGCGCACTGTTTTGAGCGGTTGGGGTAGAGCTGATCGGCTTATTTTGATCCGCCTGCCGCTGACTGCAGCCGGTAAACAGAATGATGCCCAATGTGAGTATGCTTAAAAATATATATTTCCTCATATTTTTCATTAATTTGATAATATAACGAGATAATGCTTCGCTTCTTCTTGAGTGGTGATTTTTCCTTCCAGCTGCGCTTCGCGGATGCGCGTTAATATTTTCCCCACTTCCGGCCCCTCGCCTATGCCAAGCATGGTCATGATGTCGTGACCGGAGAGAAGCGGTTTTGGCAGGGTATGCTTGCCTTTTTCCTTGAGCGCCTCAATGCGAACGCGCATACGTTTATAGTCGGCAATCGTCCCCTTGCCATCCTTGGCAATCGTAGCCGCTCCATCCGCATAAGAGAGCTTGAGAAGTTCTTCGCCTAATAAGGGATCGCGGAAGAAATATTTCTCAATGGTACTGGGGCGCAATTCGTCCACATCGCCGTGGACAAAAAGAAGGTGATGGCGGATGAGCGCACATACGCGATTCGCATCAACTCCGATGCCGGTGGGGCTGGTGAGTTTGAGCCGCTCAATAAGAGAAGCTACCATTTCCGCGCCCACCCTGTCGTGGTCGTTAAACCGTATCCGATCGGCGCCATGCGCTTCAGGGGTGGTGAGCGTGGGGGGTTTCCCTATGTCATGCAAAAGCGCCGCAAGCGCCAACTCCGCATTCCAAAGCGGCTGCGGAGCAGGAAGCAAAACAGGATTGCCGAATTCTTGGGCAAAAGCAGGAGACTCAATCACCGCGAGCGCAAGCCGCGTGTGAGTCCACACGTCTCCCTCCGTATGGAATTCTTGCGGTTGCGGGCACCCTTTCATCGCCAGAAGCTCCGGCATCAAAATGGAAAATGTACCGCTCGACTCAAAAAGGTCAAACGCCGCCAAGGGATGTACATCAAGCGCTTTCAAGAATTCTTGCGCTATTACTTCCGCAGGAATAATCCTTGCGCCTTGGCTATCAAGGTCAAGTAAATGTGTGATACTGCGCGCGATCGCATCCCAGGTAGAGGCCTCAATTGTAAACCCAAGAGATACGGCAAACCGCAAGCCGCGCAATGCGCGGGAGTAATCTTCTCTCATGCGCTCATCAGGGTTCCCCACCGTCCTTAATTTTTTATCCGTGAGATCCTCTAAACCGTTAAACTCATCAACAAGGATACCTCCCTTTTGTCCCCCCCTTAATAAGGGGGGGATGGGGGGGTCGGTCACCCGCATGGCCATCGCATTGATGGTAAAATCCCGCCGCCCTAAATCCTCCTTCAAGGGAAGCGCTGGGTCGGATTGCGTATCCACATCGCGGTATTTCCCCGTGCCCCACGCGTGTTCGGTGCGCGGGAGTGCAATATCAAGGGCTTCCACAGAGGAAGGTTCTGTCAGTTTCAATTTATATACCCCAAATGTCTTGCCGACATAATTCACCGCGCCGAAACGCGACAACTGGGCTTCAAGTTCCGGCGTTTCGACATTGCGCACCACAAAATCATAGTCCTTCGTATCAGCGCGCTCCAATAGGCAATCCCGCACTGCCCCTCCCACTAAATACACCTCTGTCTGCGGCAGCGATGCACAGAGCGCGTCAGCCCAACCCAAAATACCGCTTTTGCGCAGTTCGTCCCTATAGGCTTTGAGAACACTATTGGCTTTTTGCGAATCCATACGGTACGATTATTCCAGTTAGGCCTCTTTACAGTCGGCGCTAACCGCAGACCCGCCTGCCTACGCCAGTTGCGGGGAACGGTAGTATGCTTAATGTTAAAATCTTCCCTGACGTACGGAGCGTTCCCGAGGAAAGGCAATGGCGGGCAGGTAAACGCAGATCGTCACGCCCGCCTGCCATAAACCTGTCCACGAGATGAGTGATATCTGAAAAGGTCGGTACCAACAACGTTATTCTGTTGAACCTTCAAGGAAGGCACTGGCGGGCAGGCTTGACCTTATCGCAGATAAACGCAGATATTCTTCTTACTCATTGTACGATATTCTCTTATGAGATAATAGAGTATAGAGTGATTGTTTATTGTTCTTAACCAAGAAGCGAGGGAATACCAATTTTTCGAGGACTTATGCCTGTAGTCAGGCAGGCATAAGCGCGAGGCAGCTTAGGTCGCGTCCGCAGAAAAATTGTGTATTCCTGAGCGCGGAATATGGCCGACGATATATCACAATTAAAACAAGATATCATATTCACTGCCAACCTGCGAGGGCATGAGTTCACTTTCCATAGCGCGTACGGCCTGTTCAGCCCCAAAGAGATCGACCGCGGGTCTCTTTTGCTGATTGAAACCGTTGCCGTAAATCCTCACGACACCATCCTCGATGTCGGCTGCGGCTATGGCGCCATTGGGCTCACCCTGGCAATGCTCGCGCCTCAAGGCAGGGTCCACATGGTTGATAAAGATTTTGTCGCGGTTGAATACGCGAAGCAAAATGCCGCCCTCAATGGCATCGCCAACTGCGAAATTTATTTAAGCAACGCGTTCAGCGCAGTGCCTGATATCAAATTCGACACCATCGTTTCTAACCTTCCCGCAAAAGCAGGCAATGAATTTTTTACTATCCTTTTCCATGACGCCAAAGCGCATCTGAAACCGGGAGGCAAGCTCTATGTCGTGACGCTCGCGGGAATGAAGAAATATATCAAAAGAAATTTCCAGGAACTATTCGGCAATTACAAAAAACTACGCCAAGGCAAAACTCACGCCGTGTCGCTGGCAATACGTGAATAAGGACGGCTCGTCTGTAGATAAAGATACAAATTTTTATGATTGATACCGCCAGAATAACATCAATGCCACCTAATGCCACAAGAAGCACGCTTTTAAATACAAAAAGGTCTATAGCATGTTAATGCGAGAAACCTCCGCATGGTGCGAAGGTAATAACATGGTGGTCTATTCTTAAAGTAGTTCGGACGCATTTCGCCGCCTGCGGCGGCGAGAAAATCCCCCCGCAAAATTCCGAACCGAAATCCTGAACTTTGACAATTTCAAGTTTTTCTTTGGCGGCAAATTCTTTTACCGCGTTAGGAAACTCCACCAAGGCTTCTTTACTGAAATGACATTTCCGGATTCAGCACTTACTTTGGTTTCGATCTGCATTGAAACAGGAATTACGAAAAGAAGTTTGGCTTGTTTTGTTCCCTTAACAGAATATATTGGTTGTTGAGATTCTTCTTTAAGTTCAATTGTGCTAACTTCGGTTCCCGCCGCCACTTTAGATGAGGCTTCTTCTGGCAAAATTTTGATTTCCTTATTTCCAGTTGATGTTTTAAGGGATAATTTATTCCCTTCAATAACAAGTTTTTCTGTTGTAACTGCAGTTGCTTTTTCAGATTGGAGAGATAGACCATTCGGGACTTTTTCTATGGAGACTGATTTTACGCCCGATTCTGAAGAAGAAATTTTTGCCTCAATGGGTTTTATTCCCTCTACTGGACAAGTTGTGGTATCTCCGGAACAAGTGCAGCCCACCGGACATTGTTTTCCCGGACAAGAATAAATTGGACAGCCGTTAGAATCTTTTTGAGCAGTAGGAATTCCACCAACGCAAGCGGTACAGGCGATGGGCGGTTCTACTGGACAAGTGCAAGTATCTCCGCTTTTCACGCAAGGAGCTTTACAAGATGGCACTGGACAAGTTGTGGTATCTCCGGAACAAGTGCAGCCCACCGGACATTGTTTTCCCGGACAAGAATAAATTGGACAGCCGTTAGAATCTTTTTGAGCAGTAGGAATTCCACCAACGCAAGCGGTACAGGCGATGGGCGGTTCTACTGGACAAGTGCAAGTATCTCCGCTTTTCACGCAAGGAGCTTTACAAGATGGCACTGGACAAGTTGTGGTATCTCCGGAACAAGTGCAGCCCACCGGACATTGTTTTCCCGGACAAGAATAAATTGGACAGCCGTTAGAATCTTTTTGACCAGTAGGAATTCCACCAACGCAAGCGGTACAGGTAACTGAAGTTGTAATTTGCGTTGGATTTATTTCGATTGATTTAACAGAAGAAACGGTTGATTGAGCGTTTGCTGTTAGAACCAAAAACAAACCGCCTGACAATATCAGAGTTAGTAATAAAATGTTTCGTTTCGCATTCATAGTTTTTGAAATTAAATGTTAATAATTTTTAGAAAAGTCGACTAACTTTTCTACTTATTTCTAATTAAAATAATATGAAAAATTTTCTTTTCCCAAAATTAAAATACAGTTCGAGCCGATATTTTTATCAGGTTTTTTGGCAGTTTTTAAGTTCAGAATTTCGGTTCGGAATTTTTGGCCAGACCCTCGCCCCGCCCTGGCGGGGCGAAATGCGTCCGAACTACTTTAAGAATAGACCACCAGACAGGAAATTGCAAGCAAGAGGCAGTCGCCTCCCCCGCATCAAGTGCGGGGTCGGCGACCAAATCATAAGGTTTTCTGGGCGAAAAAATCAGTTGGCGATTCTGCATTTTGGGAAAAGAAATTTTTAATCAAAACCATATGAAATACATACTTTACGCTCGCAAGAGCACCGAAGATGAGGACAGGCAGATTTTAAGCATTGAGGCCCAAGTCTTTGAATTAAAAGAATTTGCCGCCAAAGAAAAACTTGAAATTGTCGATCCGATTTTCGTCGAGACCAAAACTGCCAAAGAACCTGGGCGAATTAAATTCGCAGAAATGTTGTCATTGATTGAAAGAGGGAAAGCAGAGGGGATACTTTCTTGGAATCCGGATAGATTAGCTCGTAATTCCGTTGATGGAGGGCGAGTAATTCACATGATAGATCGCGGCTTGATTAAATCATTGAAATTTCCAACATTTTGGTTTGAGCCAACACCGCAAGGACTTTTTATGCTCCAAATTGCTTTTGGTCAAAGTAAATATTATGTGGATTCACTTCGAGAAAATGTAACTCGTGGAATGAGGCAGAAAGTAAGAAATGGAGTATGGCCAAGCAAAGCACCGCTCGGCTATCTCAACAATCCAAAAACCAGAGGAATTGATGTTGATAGAGAAAAAGCACAAAAAGTGAAAAAGATTTTTGAACTCTACGCCACCAGAAATTACAATCTCCGCGAAATAGCCGAGTGGTGCAAACGGGTAAATCTCAAAAGCAATTTAGGCAACAGCATTTCAATTGGAAAAGTCCATGAGCTTTTACAAAACGTTTTCTACATCGGTCTTATGAAGTATAAAGGCGAAATTCATGAGGCAACTCACGAGCCGCTAATTTCAAAGAAACTTTTTGATAAAGTGCAGGAAATTATGCGAGAAAAAGGCAAGCCGCAAAAAGTTAAGAAACATAATTTTGCTTTTCTCGGGTTTATGAAATGTCCTTGCTCGGCGGCGATAACAGCAGAAAAGAAAATTAAACCAAGTGGCAGAGAATATGTGTATTATCGTTGCACAAAAAAGAAAGGGCCATGCCAAGAAAAACACTTTTTGCGACAGGAAGAATTATACGAACAGATTAAATCTTTTCTTCAAAAAGTTTCTTTGTCGAGCCACGACACAGAAAACGTTTTAGCCGAACTCGAAAAAGAAGAAATACAAACAAAAGAGCAAGCCAAAACAACTGTTCAAAATCTTAAAGTACAATTAGCTGAAATTGAAATAAGACTTGAAAAACTGCTCGACGTTTTTCTTAACGAGGTTATCTCTGTTGAAGATTACAAGGCGAGAAAAGAAAAACTACTTATCAAAAAGGTCGGGCTACAGGAACAAGTCAGAGATTTTGAACAGAATGGCTTATCGTGGCTCGAACCGGCTCGTGAGTTCGTTTTATCATTAAATCAAGCCGCAAAACTACTCAAATCTGAAAACAAGATGGAAATGACAACATTTCTTAAAAATATCGGCTCGAACTGCATTTTGCAGAATCGCCAACTGATTTTTTCGCCCAGAAAACCTTATGATTTGGTCGCCGACCCCGCACTTGATGCGGGGGAGGCGACTGCCTCTTGCTTGCAATTTCCTGTCTGGTGGGCGGCAGAGGGATCGAATCCCAGTAGCAGAAACATCGTTTCGCTACGGGACATGCCTCTTAACCTCAGCAATGTCAATGCTGCACTCCCCGACAAAAGCCATTCGGGCATTTAGGCGGGCCCACCTACACGCGAAGCTTATGGCGGGTAACTTCACCCCGCATTTATATGGTGTGTTTATTTGACGAAATCCGAACTTATTTTGAACGGAACTGACGGCGCGCCTCGCGCGCCAAACTGAACGCTCGGGCGGGCAAAAAGGAAGGGGGTTGGGGGGTCCCGCCTTGGCGGGATTGCCCGCCCTCGCTTTTCCGCCGCCGCCGAATTTCGTGCCAACGAAGTTGGCGCGTCGCCTTTAACTCTGATTTTGAACTACTTCTAAATCCTTTCTCTTAAAAATCTTATCATAAAGAGTGATTATCAGCACTCCCAACAAAGTAGTTACCACAAAAACCTGTTCTTTCAAAATCGGGAAAAGAATAAACAAGACAATGGAAGGAATTAAAATTGAATAGAAACACGCATTTGCTGAAATCTTTTTTGAATAGATTCCGGCAAAAATAGGCGGCACAAAAATTAACGCCAAATATGTAACCAGCAATGACAAAGTAACTATATTTGGAATTATAAACGCCAACCCAAACCCAACAACGCCAAAGGCGGCGGTGAGCAATCGGGCATATATCATTTCTTTCCTGCTATCAAGATTTTTCTGGCCGAACAAGGCCTTGTAGATAATTGTAGAACCGCCGACAAACAAACTATCAAGAGAGGACATGATAACAGCCAGAATTGACGCAAAACCAAATCCAACTAACCATGGCGGTAAAATTCCTTTCATCAACGTAAATATGGCGGTTTCCTTCTGAATTCCAACTGGCAATTTAACTGCCGCAACAAGACCCAAAAACAAAACTAAAAATCCAAGAAAAGCGGTAATTGGAATTGCAAGGTAAAATGATTTTTTGGCAGTGCTTTGGCTTTCGGCGGAAAAAATTCTTTGCCAATGCGTAGTATTGCCGAGATACAAAAATCCGCTTACTAGAATTACTCCGATGAACCAACTTAATCCGCCGAAAGCCAGCGGGTCAAGATGGCCTTTCGGTAATTGCGCGAACAAATCGCCAAAACTTCCTATGCTTTGATATCCAACAATTGCCATAGCGATAAACACCAGAACGATTACCCAAAATTGAATAAAGTCGGTGATGATATCAACTTTTAATCCGCCCATCGCGGTGTAAAGAATTGTAATGGCCGCAGAAAAGAACAATGCGATTACATAATCAACTCCCGTGAGAACGGACGCGAGTGATGCAATGGCAATTGCTTGAATTCCAATCCAAATAACAAGCAAAAATAATTGTAGCCAGCCCGTTAAAATTTTGTTTTTTCTTCCAAACCTTTTTTCAAAAAAATCAACAATAGTATGCGCGCCGTATTGATCGCCAATTTCTTTTATTTTTTTCGCCAATAATCCGAGAATAAACATACCGGCTATAAAAGAAATTGGCAACGCCAAACCATATGAAATGCCAGTGTTGTAAACCTCCGAAACGATAGCTACTGTTGCACCAGCCCCCACCACCGTAGCAACAGTAGAAAAAGTCATGAGCCACAAATTTGTTTTCCGTTGATTTACAAAATATGCCTCAACAGATTCCCTTCTGGAAAAATACCACGCAACGAAAAACATCGCTGCTAAATAAATTATTAAAACAATTGATGTTGTGTCCATATATTTATCTTATTAAATCATCAACGCTTACCTCAAGAGCTTTCGCTATTTTCTTGAGGGTATCAAGCGTTGGATGCCGGTTTTTACCAACTTCAATCTCGATAATTGTATTGCTATATCAGCGAGCCAGTGTTTCCTGATACCGAAGGTCTGATCGTCAAAAAATCTGAAAGTTTAAAACTGGTGGGCGGCAGAGGGATCGAACCTCTTGCCTCAGCAATGTCAATGCTGCGCTCTAACCAAGTGAGCTAGCCGCCCAAATGTTCATCCAACCACTTTCTTCCTTGACCGCTCTTGAGAAATTTTTCTCGTTTTAACGCTTCTGTTTTGGTCTCATAATATTCAGTGTAAAGAAGCGTAAATGGGCCATTTTGTCTTGTCCAACTATTTGATCCGTAATTATGTTCACGGAGACGAACAAGTGCCTCTTTCCCAGTACTTCCTATATACCGCTTTCCATTCTTCAAACCTTTCAAAACGTACACCGTAAACATATTATTGCGCTCTAACCTCCGCCAGAGGCGGATCAGCCTTTGGCTGAAAGTGAGCTAGCCGCCCTGGATTACTTTTGACTTACTGACTCTATGACTCCAATATGGGCGCAGATGGACTCGCCCAGTCATCCGACTGGGCGCCCGGTCGTATGACCGGGCGAACGAAATGCGCGCACCTGGACTCGAACCAGGAACCCCGGTCTTATAAGGGCCGTGCTCTAACCATTGAGCTATGCGCGCAGATACCCCGTTGCCTGCCCGCCGAAGTTCCGTGAAAAGGAACGGAGACGGGAGCTACATGCCCCTCTCCGCATTATACCCGCTCCACACTATAGGGAAAAGGGATTGACATTGAACAATGAGCAAAGAACAACGAGTATTAAGTAATGGACTACGTGCGTACCGCCAGCAGTTTCCCGCGCACTTCATCCACCACTTCCCGCTCCACGGCGACGGCTGGCTTGTCCTTTATGACAAATGAAACCGCTGCCCGGTCGCCTGCGGGCTGAAAACGGCTTAAGGTTTGATGGAGATCCAAATGACGGTCATGGGTGCGGGCGAATACATGCACCAGAGCGTTTGCCGCGGTTTCTGCGATGAGCAGCGCGATGCGCGTCTTGGGGATGGAGACCATTAATTCATCCATAACCCCCACCAAGTCGTCCACGGTGCCGCCCGCGCGTTCAAAATCCGTGGCAGGAAGCACCGACCATACGCACTGGGCAAGCGTATCCTGCTTCAAGCGGGCGAGCGCCCTTCCCCACAGTTTGAGCGACGCGACGGTCTTGGTGCGGTAGAGATTCGACACGATCTCCTCGCGCTTCGCTCCCATGCTCACCAGCTGGCTTGCCAAGGACAACGTCTGAGGCGTGACTGTCGGAAGGCGGAAACTCTCTGTTTCGGCAGTAATGCCGGTGAGCAGGTTCGTCGCCACCGCATCATCCACCAATTTCATATCCCATGAGGTAAAGAGGTTTGCCACTACCTCGGCGGTTGCCGCGGCGGTCACGTCAATGAGATTAATTTTACCGTAATGCTCGTTATGGGTGGTGTGGTCTATGTTCACGGTCGGCGTGCGGTAAAAAAATTCCGGGCTCTCGGTATACAAACCTCCCAAAGACTCGAGATCCGGCGTGTCAAACACCATCACCAGGTCATAGCGCCAATCAGAGCTTCCGGTCGTCACGTCATGAGGCGCAAAAAATCCCTTGCGAGGGATTATGGAGATAACCAATTTTCCGTCCACGATGTCATAGGTAAATTCCTCTACTTCCGCATTGCGGAGCGCGAGGGTAATGATGAATTTGCGCATGGCCTCAAGGGACGGCCTCACGCGGTCAATGCCCGGGAGAAACGCAAGATGAGCGGGCGCTTCAAATCCTGATGCCGCGATGGTATTTGATTTCTCCATGCGTGTGAGCACCTGGGACACCGCCAGCGCGGAGGTGAGCGCGTCCACCGACCAATTCTTGCGAAAGGTAAGAAGAATGCTTTTGCTCCGTTCAATGATTTCCAATATTTGTTGTTGGGTAGATAACGCCATGTGCGTACGTTGAAAAAAGCGTTGCGCGCGCCTCAAGGAGCAGATTCCGGCTCGCCTGCCATCCTCGCGGGAGACAGGTACCAATGAATTAAAAAAACCGCACTAATTGCTTATACCTTACCTAAAGAGGATACGTTCGCCGCTTCCGTGCACGGGGAAACAGAATTAAAACAGTATACTGATTCACCGAGAAAGTGTCAATGTGCATGAGGGTAACTGCTCACTAACCATCGACACCCCCACCATGCAAAAGAGGGGGCTCCACTGCGGGATTGGAGAATGCCCCCCAGTGAGCAGTTACGCATGAGTGAAACGACAGAACGTTTGACGAAGCGCATAAAAACCAGTATGGTGATATGGTGATAATGTAAAAATCAAAACTCAAAAATCATGGTTCGACTCGGCTCACCATGATAAATAACGGTTGTCATCCTGAGCCTGTCGAAGGATTGCATTTTAGACTTTGCATTTGATTTCCAAAATCATGAACCTCACTGAACTTGCCCGGCGCGTCAATATTCCCACCTCGCGGCTCAAGGAAATCCTTCCGGAGCTCGGTTTTGATATTGGCATGCGCGCGATCAAGGTTGATGACCGCGTGGCGCGTGCCATTATTGAAAAACTCAGCCACTCTGACATAAGAGCCAAATTAATGAATCGGGAGAACATCGCTGAAGCGCCGCTCGAACAGGCGCCGGAAACTGCGGCAGGGAATACTATAGATCTCCCCGCATCACTCACCGTCAGGGAATTTGCCGCGAAACTCGGCCTGCCGGTTACCCGCGTCATCGTGGCGCTGATGAAGCAAGGCGTGATGGCGGCGCAGAATCAGCATATCGACTTTGAAACTGGGGCGATCATTGCGGGTGATTTCGGGAAGACGGTCACGCGCGCGGAGGAGAATGCCCAAGCTGCCCCTTCCCTTCTCGAAGATGATGCGCGCTTAAAAACGCTCCTTACAGAAACGGACGATGCACTCCTTGTTCCCCGTCCGCCCGTCGTGGTGGTGATGGGGCACGTGGATCATGGTAAAACGACGCTGCTCGACGCCATCCGCAAAACGAACGTGACCGCAGAAGAGCATGGCGGCATTACCCAGCACATCGGCGCGTATACCATTGAACAGCAAAATCGCCATATTACGTTCATTGATACTCCCGGGCATGAGGCGTTCACGGCGATGCGTTCGCGCGGCGCGAGAGTCGCCGATATCGCGATCCTCGTCGTCGCCGCCGATGACGGCGTGCAGCCCCAAACCATTGAAGCGCTCACCCACATACAGCGCGCCGCACTTCCTTTTATCGTCGCGATCAATAAAATCGACAAAACAGGGGCAAATCCGGAACGCATCAAACAAGATCTCGCCAACCTCAACGTGGTAGGCGAGGACTGGGGCGGCAAAGTCCCCTTCATTGAAATCTCTGCGAAAAAGGGAACTAACATGCCGGAACTCTTGGACCTCGTGCTCTTGGTGGCGGACATTGAGAAGGACCAGATTAGGGCGAATCCCGATCGTTCCGCGATCGGGACCATTATTGAATCGCATGTAGACCAGGGTGCAGGGCCGGTCGCGACCGTGCTCGTGCAAACCGGCACGCTGCGCACGGGCGATCTCGTCAACGTGGGAGACGCATTCGGAAAAGTGAAAGCGATGAAAGACTTCAAGGGCACGCTCGTCGCCGCTGCATCTCCTTCCATGCCCGTGAGAATTTTGGGGCTCAAGTCCCTGCCGCGGGTGGGCGACATTCTTGAGGTGACAGATGATCCCGCGCAGTTCAAACAAAAAATGAGGGATACAAAACCCAAGAAACGCCCCATACGGTTCGGAACTCCTCCCTCCAATGTGACCGTGACAAAACCCGAAGACGGCGAGGAAGAAAAAGAGGAAACGGTTCCTATGCCGGAAGTGCACCTGCTCATCCGCGCGGATGTGCTGGGGTCATTGGAAGCGATCCATGAAGCGCTTCAGGCCCTCCGCCACCCGGAGGTGAAAACCACCATTATCCAACAAGGTTTGGGGCCGGTGACCGAGGCAGACGTCCTCTCTGCGGAAGCATCCAGCGCGTGCGTCATGGGATTCAATGTCCCAGCTGCGCCTGTAGTGCTTGAACTGGCCAAAGATAAGGGCGTGGAGGTAAAAACGTTCACGATTATCTACGAGCTTGTAGACGAAGTGAAAAAACTCATGGAGCAGCTCCTCTCCCCCCACATTCGAGTGACTGCCAAGGGGGATGTGGAAGTTATTGCCATCTTCCGGCACGATCGCGGCCATGCCATCATAGGAGGCAAGGTGCGGAAAGGGAAAGTGAGCACCGGGCAATTGTATCGCCTGAAGCGCGGCAATACCCTCAAAGGGTTAGGTAAAATTACGAGCGTGCAAATCGGCAAACAAGTGGTGCAGGAAGCGGTGGAAGGGCAAGAGTGCGGCTTAAGGCTGGAGGTGAAGTGCGCGCCCGCCGTGGGAGACCTGATAGAAATCTACACGGAAGAAAAGCTGAAACAGGAAATGCTATAAATATGCGCTTCGCGCATATCGCGGGCCCGCCTGCGCAGGCAGGTTAACGCGGATAAACACGCAAATTCACGCAGATATTGAAACTCTGCATTTCACGCTGTCCTCAAGCCAAGGGCAGCGTCAGTATTTTCCAGTCAAATAATGATACCTCAATAGGGGAGTCACCGATACCGTGATTTTTCAATTAAGCGACCTTAAAAATTGTTCAATTTCTCAAATAAGGCGGCCTTTGCTTTTTTCATCTCCTCG
>JBAZQN010000011.1 GCA_041645165.1 Patescibacteria group bacterium
TATGGCGGCTCACACCTTTTTGTTTTAATCCCTCACTCGCGGTTCATTCATCTCTCCACAGATTGGGGGATCATTATGCGGTGGAATGGGGTTAAAAGATAGGTATCATTTTGTATTGTACAAGACTCGGGGTTTACTGTGAATAAAAAGTGGAGTAGAATAGTAGTTGAGTGGAAGAAAGTGGATAAATGTGTTAATAACTATTTTATATTTAATTAGAGTTTCAATTATTCTGTGTTTTTCCGCGTTATCATCAGCGTTTTTCCGCTTCTATTGGTATAGAAGCAGACCCGCCTGCCAGCGCCTTTAGTTATGAACACACAGCAGTATGATTATAGGCCTAGAGTCACGGTTGCATCTCATTTCAGGGAATAGGCTTTGGCGGGCAGGTATGCGCAGAAAGTAACGCAGATGTTCGCAGAAGTGAAGTGAACTATGTAGTAAATATATGTTTGTTGGGGAATATAAGCATTCTGTAGATAATAAAAAGCGGCTTGCGGTTCCTGCGAAATTCAGGGCTGATTTAGGGAAAACTGCCGTGATTACCAGAGGTCTTGATCAGTGTTTATTTGTATTTTCGGTGGAAGAGTGGGAAAAATTAGCCCAAAAATTGGGAAGTCTCCCATTTAGCCAAGCAGACGCGAGAAGCTTTGTCCGTTTGATGCTTTCAGGAGCCATGGAGGTTGAATTTGACCAGTTAGGCCGGATACTGCTCCCTGATTATCTGAAAACATATGCCGGGATCGGGAAGACAGTGGTAATTACCGGCGTTTTCAATCGCTTGGAAGTATGGGATGAAAGACGATGGGGTGATTACAAGGATAAAGCAGAGAAAAATGTGGGGGATTTGGCGGAAAAGTTGGGAGGACTGGGGATTTAGAAAAATTTTCAATTCTCAATTTCTAATTTTCAAACATTGATTCATTGAAAATTAACTGCCTGCCCGCCATATGCCTTTCTTCGGGAACATTCCATACTTCAATGAGAGTTCTCGTCATCTAGGATGTTACCGTTCCCCTTAACAGGCTTTGGCAGGCGGGAAAATTGAACTTTGTCCCGCTCTTTGATCATTTTCTTTAAATGTCAGCGGGATTCCGCCTAAGCGGGAGAAATTGAAAATTAATAGTATGGATTCAACCGTTCATATCCCTGTAATGTTGGCAGAGGTGATTGAATATTTAAATTTGAAGCCAGGGATGAACGCGATTGACGGAACATTGGGAGGCGGCGGCCATGCAGAAGCGATCCTTGAAAAAATAAGCCCGGGAGGGAAATTATTAGGCATTGACCTGGATGATGAGGCTATCGCGCGCGCCAGGGAACGGCTTCGCCGATTCGGGAACAGGGTAATCCTTGCACAGGGTAATTTTCGCGAACTCGCCGCATTGCGCCAGAAATTTTTCCCCTATCCTGTCTGTGCCGTGCTCCTTGACCTAGGGCTTTCAAGCGACCAGTTGGATAATCCCCGTCGTGGTTTCTCCTTTCTCACGGAAGGGCCGCTCGATATGCGCCTTCGAGGGACAGGAGATGCTTCGACAATCTCTGCGCGCGAGGTGGTCAATACCGCCCCCGAAGCGGATCTTGCACGCATCTTTAGGCAGTACGGTGAAGAACGATTTGCGAACGCGATTGCACATACTCTCGTAGTCGCCCGGGAGCGCAAGCCCATCGAGACGACTCAGGCACTCGCTTCGCTCATTGTAAGCGCCGTACCTCCCCATGCTCGTCGTGTCTCGCGGGTTCATCCCGCAACGAGAATTTTTCAAGCGTTGAGGATTGCCGTGAATCAAGAACTCGGCTCACTCGAGGAGACCTTGCCGCAAGCGGCAGGTCTCCTCGAGCCTCAAGGCCGATGCGCGGTCATATCGTTCCATTCTTTGGAAGATCGGATCGTGAAGCACGGGTTCAATGCGCTCGCGCGAAAAAAGATCGTGCGCATCATCACTAAAACCCCCCGCGTTCCCGCATCAGATGAAGTCATAAGAAATCCCCGCGCGCGGAGCGCAAAATTAAGAGTGATTGAAAGATTGGGAGAAAATTATCAATTATAAAATCTTGGAAGATTATCTGCGTTGATCTACGTTCGGCCCCGTCATTCGACGGGGTAAACCGCTTAAGTATATTGCGCTTGCCAGGTCGGATGACCTGGGCCGAATATCTGCGTAGATCAGCGTGGAAACTCGTCTTGTTGATTATCCATGAATCTCAAAAAATAAAAAGTGCGTCGAGAGGCTTACCATGCTCCATGCCCAAACGGTTACGTTAGAGCGTTTCACACCCACACGCGCCACTCAACGGCGTGCGCATGGTCGCACACGGACTGTGTCCTTGCCCTCTGCCATAGGGCTCTTGCTTGGATGCATTTCTGTAGGCATTGCCTATCTGGTTTCAGTGAGTGCGCAATCAACTACAGGATACGCCTTGCATACGCTGGAGAAGAATTATATTGTTCTTACCGATGAAGTGCGTACTTTAGAAAGGAGCATCCAAGAGCTTTCTTCCATCAGCGTAATCGAAACCGCCGCGCGGTCCATGGACCTCACAAGTATCGATGATCCGCGTTACTTGACTCCTGATACAGGTGTGGCAGTTGGGGAGGGCGTGCAGAAACCGTGAGGAGAATAAATTAAGCTTTGCACTTTAGTGGCGTAAACTGGCGTTGTTCTGGCGTATATTGGCTTCTATATAATGGCCATAGAAGCTATTTCGGGCTACATTGTCATCAAGATATGGCGAAGCCATACACGCTACTTTACGCTATACTATTGAAATTTCGATACGATAAAATAAGGTATGGCTCGTCTCATTTCAGTTCGCTCCCGCAAGTCAGAGGATAAACGGTTGACAATATTGAAAACCGTTTTTTTTCTTTTTGGTTTGATATTAATAGGCAGGCTCTTTGAGCTTCAAGTGCTTAAAGGCAAAGCCTATTCCCTGAAGGCTGATGAGCAATATTCTGTGCGCAGGACCGTGGAGGCGCCGCGGGGGCTCATTTTTGTCCATGAGCGCACCCAAGAGGATGCAGATGATGAGTTGTTCCCCATCGCCCGAAACGTAAACCGCCATTTGATTTACGCGGTTCCTAAGGATATTGAAAATCCGGAGGAAACCATCGGCATATTAAGCCCCCTCTTGGGATTATCGGCTGATGAGCTATCCAGAAAACTTAATAAACCGCTTGATCCGTTTGAGCCGCTCCTTCACGGGGCCAGTGACGAGATGTGGGCATTGCTGCAAGAGCGCAACATCACGGGAATCGGCGCACAGGTTGAATATGCCCGGGATTATCCTGAAGGGCTGCTCTTTGGGACGATTACAGGATTTATGCAAGGGGAAGGGGAGGACCGCCGCGGACAATACGGCATCGAGCAGGCTTATGAGGATGCCCTGAAGGGCATAAGAGGATTATTTGACGTAGAGCAGGACGCAAATGGGAATGTCATTCCTATCGGACGTGAGGATTCATACGCCGCAGTGCCGGGGAGCGATATTATCCTCACCATCGATCATGCGATCCAATATCGCGCCTGTGAGCGGCTTGACCACGCGGTAAAGCTTCATGGAGCAAAGGGAGGTTCTCTCTTGATTCTTGATCCTGTGACAGGCGCGGTACGCGCACTCTGCGTGACGCCTCGTTTTGATCCGAATAGTTACGGATCTGTGAAAGATTTGAGCGTATACCTTAATCAGATAATTACAGCTCCATGGGAGCCAGGATCCATATTTAAAGCGATTACCATGGCTGCGGCATTGGAACATGAGGTAGTGACTCCTGATACGACGTATGTGGATATCGGGAGCGTGACCTTGGACAAAGAAACGATTAAAAATGCTGACAATAAGGTATATGGCGAACAGACCATGACGCAGGTGCTTGCGAATTCTATCAACACGGGCGCGGTGTATGCGCAGCGAAAGGTGGGAAAAGATATTTTCCGCACCACAGTGGAAGCGTTTGGGTTTGGGCGCAAGACCGGCATTGAGCTGCCTGCGGAAAATTCGGGCAATATATCTTCGCTTACCAAACGCGGAGAAATTTATGCCGCCACTGCCTCATTCGGGCAAGGCATTACCGTGACTCCCCTGCAGATGGCAGCGGCGTTTGGCGCCATTGCAAATGGCGGCGTGCTTATGAAGCCTTATATTGTCGAAGAAGTGATTGATGCGGACGGGAAAAAAATAAAAACTGCGCCGCAAGAGGTCGGGCGTGTGATTTCACAACGCACTGCGATTGTGCTGCGCGCAATGCTGGTGAACGTGGTCGAAGAAGGGCATGGCAAGCGCGCAGGCGTGCAAGGGTACTGGGTCGCGGGGAAAACCGGCACGGCCCAGGTCGCGCGGAAAGGCGGAAAGGGGTATGATCCGTACAAGACGATAGGCTCGTTTATCGGGTTTGGCCCGGTGGATGCGCCGCGATTTGTGATGCTGGTGAAGATAGACGAACCTTCCAGCGTAAAGTTTGCGGAGAGCACTGCGGCGCCGGTATTCGGCGAAATGGCAAATTTTTTGTTCCAGTATTACCGCATAAAACCGACACGTGAGGTGGTGAAGAAGTAAGATAATAACTGCTCATCTATCACCCATTTTCTGCAGGAACGCTTCGGGAACTGACAATTTTGTTCGGCGTCGCGATCAAGCAGCTTGATACGCCTTTCCGCCTCAAAAATTGCAGTCCCCTCGCTTTTCCATCAAGTCTGTGTGCAGTTATTTAAGATTAGGGTAGAAAAGATTGATGGTTTGAGGTACAATTATTCTGTTCCATGTTCCATATTTTAACCTATGTCACTGAAACGTAAATTAATACAACGAATCTTGGGTTGGTTCGCCCGTAAAATAATCCATAAATATCAGCCAAGGGTGATAGGGATTACGGGAAGCGTCGGCAAGACGTCAGCGAAGGAGGCGGTCGCCAAAGTGCTTGAGGGGAGTTTTGCGGTGCGCAAAAATGAGAGGAATTATAATACGGAAATCGGCATCCCGCTTGCCATTATTGGCTATGCAGGGCAGCCGAAATCTTTTTTTAATTGGCTAGAGGTGCTTCTGAATGCGATTGAGCTGCTGCTTTTTAAAGACCGCGGCTATCCCACTGTACTCGTGCTTGAGATGGGCGCTGACCATCCCGGCGATATTCGGACGCTCACAAAAATTGCGCCTTGCGATATCGGCGTCGTAACCGCAGTGGGGCCCACGCA
Organism: Patescibacteria group bacterium; assembly: GCA_041645165.1. NCBI lineage: Bacteria > Patescibacteria group bacterium. The sequence continues at coordinate 5,193 of JBAZQN010000011.1, forward strand.
CTTGGAATATTTTAGTACGGTGGAAGAAGTGCTGAAGGAAAAATCCATCCTCGTTTCACATTTACGAAAAGGGGGAACGGCGATACTCAATCACGATGACGCGCTTGTGTATCCCTTGCGGCACAGAACACAAGCGCAGGTGTTTACCTATGGCTATGCGGCATCCGCATCGGTACAAGCGGTCGAGGCGAAGACCTCACTTGATCCTTGGCTTCAAAATAAAAAGAGCGATTATTTGGGCGGCGTGACGTTCAAGCTGGTTTTTCAAGGCGCGACCGTGCCCATCCGTCTCCAAGGGCTTATCGGTAACCCGCCCGTGTATGCCGCACTCGCCGCTGCGGCCGTCGGCATCAACCTCGGCCTCAATCTCCATACGATCGCAGAGCGGTTGAGTGCATTGAAAGGATTGCCTGGACGGCTCACACTCATCCGTGGCGTGCGCGGCACGCTTATTATTGATGATACCTATAATTCCTCGCCCGTAGCTGCAGTGGAGGCGTTGTCGCTCCTGCGGGATTTGGCGCCTTCTGGACATCGCACGTGGGCGGTATTGGGCGATATGCTTGAATTGGGCGCATACACAAAAGAAGCGCATGAGGAGGTGGGGAGCGCGGTGGTGGCGAAAGCGAACGCCAGTATGCTCATAACCGTGGGAGAACGGGCACGCGATATTGCGCGCGCAGCAATGAAAGCGGGGTTAAGCAGTAATATGGTGTTTAGTTTCGCCACCCCAGAGGAGGCGGGACGATTTATCCAAAATAGACTCCAGGAGGGAGATGTGTTGCTGGTGAAGGGCTCGCGGGGAATGCATATGGAAACCGTGGTAAAAGAGCTTATGGCAGAACCCTTAAGGGCGGATGAATTGCTTGTGCATGAGCATTGAGGGTGTATGCGCACATTGGGGATGTATATTCCTACACAAAACCCCCTCTTTAGTCTCCCCCTTTCAGGGGGAGAACATCCATCAATCGTCCTCCCCTTAAAAAGGGGGAGGATGAAGGTGGGGGTGTCGATGGCCGGTGAGCATGTGCTTAAAGGTATCTTGACTTTAAAGTTATAAACTGGTAACTCATTATTACGCACGGCCTCTTCGTCTAGCGGCTAGGACATCTGGTTCTCAGCCAGAGAACAGGGGTTCAATTCCCCTAGAGGCTAATTTCTAATTTAGGGTCAGCCATAGAACCCGGGTTCAAATCCCGGTGGCGGTAGTTGGTGCGGGGTCAGCGCAGGGACACCGGTTCAAATCCGATTGGGGCTGCCATTTGAGAAAGGTCAAATTCACAGAAATCGCCTTGCTTCGCTCGACAATCAAATTATAAGGAATAATAGGCTTAAAAATCAGTTGGCGATTCTGGATTAGAAATAAAAGAAAATTTTTCATAGTTTTTATAAATTAATTTTTTAATTTACAAAATATATGTCATCTGAATTCGGACTGTCTCTCGAACAAATGGGAATAAAACCGGAAGAAGTCAAAACTGAAACGCCAAAACAAGTTATTTATTCACCCACTTCTGTTGATAATCAACCTGACCATCGACAAGAAGAAATAGAAGTGAAACAACGACAGGATACAGAAAAAATTAGAGAAAGTTTGAAAATAACTGAACCTACCGCGAAAATTGGTAATGCTGAAGAAAAAGGAGGTAATTCTGCAGAAATACAAAAAGTTGATATAGCGCAAGCCACAGCTGATCTCGAACAGCAGTTTAATGATTTTCTTGAATCTTTTGCTAAGGAAAATGGGTTGGATGATTATAATATTCATCAACTTCAGGAAGCTGCTCAAAAAATGCGGCTTAAAGGAGAAGCTGCGCTAGTAGAAAACAATATTAGAGAAAGAGATAAAGTGGAACAAATGCGCGTGGATGAGGCCACGGTTAATGAAAAAACTGAGCAACTTAATAGTATTGTTGGTAGGTGTAACAATGGATTAGATGAAATTGATGGCATAGAATTTAGGGGCAAGGTTCAGGCATTAAATGATGAGCTAAAGAAAGTAAATGAAGCTGCTGAAAGACAGGGCGAAAAGAAAATTCGGTCTTTTCTGTCAGCTGATTATGGTGACGATTCATTTGTAAGGAAAATTTTTCGTGATAGAGACATGGCTAATGTAGCTCTCGAATCACTAAGAACAACTGTACAAAAAATTGCTGAAGGCATAAAGCGAGGTTCGCGGTATGGTTATTAACTCATAAAGAATTTGCCGTCATAGAAAAACTAAAAATTGTCATCCCCGCGGCGAAGCCGCGTCAGAATTATCAGATTTGGCGTGGTTCGGATGGCCGCCGCCTTCGGTGGCGAAATGAGTTCAAACTAATTTAAGAATACTCTATTTATAATTATAAATATTATTCACTAATGTATTGCTTATGATTATAGTATGGTCTATTCTCGGTTTTGCGTTATTATTGCTCATATCAGGTCTGCGGGTGATTGATCAGTATGAGCGGGGAGTAGTGCTTACCCTTGGAAAATATACGAGCACGCGAGTTCCTGGATTGAGATGGATATTTCCTGTGATCCAGCGGATGATCAAGATAGATCTTCGGATTACGACGATTGACATTCCCCAGCAGGAAGTGATTACCAGAGACAACGTGCCGGTGGGGATCAATGCAGTGGTGTACTTCCAGGTAGAGGTGGCGGAAAATGCGATTTTGAATATCAAGGATTATACTCTTGCGGTGTCCCAGTACGCCCAGGCTGCTTTGCGGGATGTCATTGGCGGGATAGAGCTTGATTCGCTCCTGACGGAGCGGGAAAAGACCGCGGAGGTGATTAAAAAAATCGTGGACGAGGCCACGAAAGTATGGGGCATCAATGTCACTGACATCAAGATTCAGGATATTGAGCTGCCTGCGGATATGAAGCGCGTGATGGCCAAGCAGGCAGAAGCCGAGCGTGAACGCCGCGCCATTATCATTAAGGCAGAAGGGGAGTATTCCGCGTCAGAAAGGCTCGCACAGGCGGCAGAGCGCTTGAGCAGCGCCCCTGGCGGCATATCGCTGCGCACGCTTTCGACTATTGAAAAATTAAATCCTGATCCTTCGAAGATGGTCATCTTCACGCTGCCGGTAGAATTTTTTGAAGGTATCAAGACGCTCTCGTCATTCCTTCGCGACAAAAAGAAGTAGAGGGGTTTATTCAAGCGTAGAGTAGCGTGGCAGTTTATCTGCCACCCACCATGTCGCAGACATCCCAGTCATTCGACGGGATAAAAGCTGCGACGCTACAGAGAGCTAAGGCGCCGTAAAAAAATAACATATCCCGCCATCTACGCCGTACGTCAACAAAATAAGGACAAACCTATGGGACAAGTGAAATGTTATTTTTTTAAGCGCCCTAATGTGCTGAAGGGCTTATTTGATCACTTTCAAGAATCCCTCGACAAGGCTTGCCGTTTCTTCGGTGCTCTGGAATACCGATTTCCAGACCACGACAATGTCAGCGTCGTTGAAGATGACGCTCTGCGCTTCGCGGAGGGTGTCGCCGCCTGCGACCGCGATAAGCACGTCATAGTTCCCTTTGATCCTCCTGATCTCATGCAAGGGGAGCATCTTTTGCCTGTTAATCCGCTCTTCATCCACGCCGCGGTGGAGGATAACCACCGGCGGTATTTTTTTAAGCGCGCGCAGCACGGTGAGGGGAAATTCCACGTTCATCATGTCCACCATGGCGTCGAGCCCGAGCGATTGGCAGGTATCGATAAATGCATTAAGTGTTTCCACTGGCGCGTTTCCCAGTGCTACCGCGGCGCTCGCGCCGGCACGCGCCGCCATTTCGACTTCCGTGGATCCTCTGTCCATGGTTTTTAAGTCAGCAATGATATAAGGAATTTCAGTTATTTCATTTTGGAGTTGGAGAGGATGAGAGAGGGAGGAAAGTGCAAACCGGGGGTTAATCGTAAAGCGTCCGTATAATTTTTCGCTCCACCAATATACGATTTTTCTGATGCCCTCCTCGCCATACTGCTTGATAAGGGGTGTGCCCGCCTCTATCAAAATGCGGTTATCAGGAGGCAGCTGTTCAATAATACTGCGGGCTTCTTCAAGCGTATTGTTGAGCGCCACTTGCAGATAGCGCTTTTTATGGTCAAGTTTTGACTTATTCTTATTCATCATACCTCATTAGTATACCAGCATTTGAATGAAAAAATAATAGAGATGCATATATACGCTCACTGGCCATCGACACCCCTACCACGCCACTCCCTTTTTACGGGGAGGACATAATCGTTGTTCTCCCCCTCCGGTAGGGGGAGAATCACGAGAGGGGGTTTCATTCGGGAATACATATCCCCCCAGTGAGCGAGTACAGATGCATTTGAATGAGAATTTAGTTTTCTTAAGAAGACGTTAAATTGTCGATCGATGATTTAACGTCATTCACTTTTATGGAATATTTGTAGGATAGTTGGTAGATGAGTGAGTTGAATGCAAAAAATCCCGTACTTGAATGTATATAAGCCGGGATTTTTTATAAGTTGACCCATATTTGGGCACCTCCTTTCCTAGGTTGAGATTAGAGGCAGTGGTCGTAGTTACGACCGTTTATTTTTTCTTTCTGGGTGGGCACAGGTGACTGAAGCACCCACCAATTCTTCGTAAACTGTCAAATTTTTTTTATATCGACAGTTTACCCTTTTTTGCTGCCAAAAGAACTCCCTAGTCTGCGCCGATTTCATCTCAACCAGCGGACATTTTTCTGAATGGCAGATTTCCATGATACTCACCTCCTTTCAGGTTTATTTTTCATTCTTTTTTGGGAGGGGCAGTCGCTTGCACTCCCCATTCCCAGTAGGATTTGGAATACGATGTTTACATTTATTCCAAATCCACATCCACCCAACCTCTCCTTTCCCCTCAATAACAAGAGGGCAAGGCAACGAATGGCAATTTCCATACCTAGTCAATTTTATTCACCTCCTTTCATGGAGTTTTTAGGAGAACATTTTTTACGCTCACACCATAGCATTGAAATCCCTGTATGTAAAGTGGTTCTGTGCAATATGGGATAGAATTTGGTATACTGTTTAGAGAAGGAAGATACAAGGTACAAGAAACAAGTAACAAGAAATTTGATGTTGGATAAAAAGAGTATGCAAATTTCAGGGATAAGCGAAAAAGAATTACAAAAGAAATTGCGGGTGGGGTGGTTTACGTTTACCTGCTGCGAGGATTCGACCATTATCATGACGGAAGTCATGAATGAGCATTGGGAAGAATGGAAGCGGTTTATTGATTTCCGCCACGCGCGGGTGTTGCGGACGGATAATATCCTCGATGAGCTTGACGTGGCGTTTGTGGAAGGCGCCATTTCGTCAGACCGTCAAGCGGCGCGCCTGAAGGAGATCCGCGAGAAAGCGAAACGCCTCGTGGCAGTAGGGGCGTGCGCGGTCATAGGGATGCCCTCATCCCAGCGCAATTTATTTGACGAGTCCACAAAGCGCGCCATCCAATTCCTCGTGGACCGGTTTGGGCAGAAGGAATTGGTGAGGACGGTGAAGGAGCTTGTAAAGGTAGACGCAGAACTACCCGGTTGCCCGATGAATGAACAGAAATTTCTAGAAGTGTTGGAGAGGTATCTTAAGGAGTTTAATATTATCAAGGGATCATAACTCACCCCAGCCCTCTCTTATCCTAAGAGAGGGAGGTTGTCATTCTTCATTGGTGTTTTATTAAGGAGAATTATTATGAGACATAAAGGACACAATAGACCTCATGATGTAGCAAGCGAGAAACGCACCGCATGGAAACGTTCTCACCCGATAACTAAAGAATTGCTGGCCAAGGGCGCACAAAAATTTATGTCGAAAGAAAGACACCCTCAAATCGATAAGGCATTTTCCCCAAAAGTACATTGCGTATGCTGCATGGATGAAGGGACGGCGCATATGGAAAGAGGCAGTAAGCTGTTCATGGCAGGGAGCGGGATATTGTATCCCGCGGCAAGCTGGGATGATCGACTTAATCGCGTGGCAGATTTGTTTATTGATTTGCATATCACAGAAATTACCAGCCATGACGGGTGCGGCGCCGCCGGCATTGCGTTTAAGCGGGATGGGGGGGGAGAAGGCACTGGATGCAAAACAGCTGATGAGTATGGGGAAAAATGGTGCAGTGATTTGCAGGCTATAATGGATACAAAGCTGGACGTGCCGGAAAATGTGGAGGGTGTACAAAACGTCCATATTCACGAACATGAAATGGAAAGGCCGGGAGAGTTCCATATCGCGAGAGTGGTCTGGTTTGATGCCACCGGTGAATTTACCAAACCCGATATGTTGGGGGAGGAGATTCCAAAGGGATTTGCGATAAATTATCATGCGTTCGCTTCACGGGAGATGGGCGGCTATCCGCTTAGTGAATTGGAAGTGGCTATAAAAATCGCGTTCAGCGATCATGGGTTTGACAAAGAATTTACCAAAGGCCATCCTTTCGTCATTATCGTTATTGCCAAGGACGAGGATCAGAAGAAAGAAGTAACGGAATTGATTGGTGGAATCATGCAAGAGAAAGAAGAGATCTCGCAATACAAACACAGAATTCGTATTGATGGTTTTATTCATGAATAACTCACCCCAGCCCTCTCTTATCCTAAGAGAGGGAGCCATTATTCCTCCTCGTGGTAAAGACCAATCTCTATGGAGTTCTGGAGACAATTCTGCACATTCTTAAGGATTCGTAACTCACCCCAGCCCTCTCTTATCCTAAGAGAGGGAGCCATTATTCCTCCTCTTAAGGTAAGAGGAGGTAAGGAGGAGTTATGAAGGCAACAAATCGGACATATAATGATCGAGAATTGAAATCGTTAAGAAGAACATTACGGAAGAATTTTACCGATCAAGAGAGATTATTGTGGAGTAAATTGCGCAATAGGCAATTAGACGGACATAAGTTTTATCGGCAATACGGTGTTGGTCGTTATGTGGTAGACTTTTATTGTCCTGAAAAACGAATTGTAATTGAATTAGACGGAGGGCACCATACCGAGAAGACGAACCTTCAGCTTGATGCTGAAAGGGATAAGGCATTGAACACCCTCAACATTCGAGTATTAAGATTTTGGAACCATGAGGTAAAGACCAATCTCTATGGAGTTCTGGAGACAATTCTGCACATTCTTAAGGATTCGTAACTCACCCCAGCCCTCTCTTATCCTAAGAGAGGGAGCCATTATTTCTCCTCTTAAGGTAAGAGGAGGTAAGGAGGAGTTATGATTTATAACGTTACGTTATGCATAAAATAGATTTTGATCTCTCATTGGAAGAGGTTACCAAAATAGAGGGCGCAGCGACTTTGAGCGTGAAAGTGCGGGATGCAAAGGTGGAGGAGTGCAAGTTCGGCATCGCCGAGTATAAAAGGTTTTATACGCAGGCGATGGTGGGAAAGCCCGCCTCTGCGCTCCCGCAGCATTTGGCGCGCATCTGCGGCACCTGCTCAAACGCCCATATCATGGCGTCGCTCGATGCAGTGGAGCACGCACTGGGCATTGTCCCTTCGGCGCAAACGAAGGTGTTGCGCGCGCTTACGATGGATGGGCTCATGATCCGCGACCATGCGCTTCATCTTTATCTTTTTTCCTTACCTGACCTTTTAGGAAAAGACTCGATTCTCGCATTGGATGAAAATGATCCGGAAGAACACCAGCTGCTCCATGACGCGTTTGACGTCAAGGCCGCGGGTAATCACTTGTCGCAGCTTGTGGCAGGCAGGAGCGTGCATGCGCCGATGCCGGTGGTGGGAGGTTTTTTGAAAATACCAGATTCCGCGGGCATTGAGAAATCTCGGCGGGAACTCGAGCAAATAAGGCCTGCTCTACTGCGGCTGATAGGCGTATACGGGAAAAGTACATTTATTCTTCTTTCCAAGACCAATTATGTGGCGCTTACCGCCAATCCGTACAGTTTCTTGCAGGGAGATCTTTGCGCGAGCAATGTTGCGTGCATTCCGGAAGAGCAGTTTATGGAGCATTTAAGCCATGTGGTGGTGCCTTATTCGCAGGCCTCCGCCTACGCGTTCCAGGGAGAGCTTTATCGGGTTGGCGCTTTGGCTCGCTTGAATTTGAACAAAGATGCGCTCAATCCCCGCACGAAAGCGGACGCTGCCCAATATCTTGCACGGTTCCCTTCAGATAACGCATATGATAACAATCTCGCGCAGGCAATCGAAATCCTGCACTGCATAGATGAGGCGCTGGAGATGCTCTCTACCCATTCATTCCATGCAGAGACGCCGCAAAAGGCGAACCCTCATGCGGGCGAGGGCATTGGCGTGATTGAGGCTCCCCGCGGCACGCTCTACCATAAGGTGGAGCTGGATGAAAAGGGGATAGTCACGCACGGCGACATCGTGGTGCCCACGGGGCAGAACCAGCTCGCCATTGAATGGGATATCAAGCAGTTAGTGGAGCAGTGGTTGAAGGAGGGGAAGGAGATTGGGAATAAAAAAGCGCTCGAACATGAAATCGAGCAGCTTATCCGCGCGTACGACCCTTGCATGAGCTGCGCGGCGCATTTTTTGGAAGTTACGTGGGATGAAGCATAGCCGCAATTTCTTCAACGACGCGGCCATTGTCTTCGGGAGGCACACCAATAATCCGGACTTCAAGGTCCGGATTTATTTTTTTAAGCAGAAGCAGGTGGAGCCCAAGGTCGAAATCGTGAAGGCTTACGTTGCTGCGTGTTTTTAGCGCGGCGGCAAAAGCATCAAGCGATTCGAAGCAGGACACGTCCTTGATCCCTTTCACCGTGTCAATGATCCACCAGGGGTTTTCCGGCGGTATACATTCCTCGGTTGGGTCTTTTACTTCAAAGGTAATTTCTGGGAAACGTTTTTGAAGTTCTGGAAGAATTCTCAAGGGAAGCGAATCTTCTTCAAGAAGTGGATTGCCAAAAACAGTAATGGTCATAGTCTTGACGGATAGCTATTTTTCTGTTAAATTTCTCTGTTTAAAAAGTCAGATGAGACTGAAAGGGCAAAAAAGTTTTCAGTCGCATCTTAAATGAAAGAGAGGAGAGGAGGTGAAGAAGATGAAGAAGAAAGTAAGCCTCTCATTTCAGTATAAGCATGAGCGTAAACCTTCATCAGTGAGGTTTATCGAGCTTATACCATATGGGTCGCCGGAGTTCGTTCTCTCGAAGATCGAAAGTGCATTAAGAATAATGCAAGAAACCGGTGATGAAATACTTACAATCTCCCAGGATGGGTGGTTGAGGTAGTGTGGATGGGAGATTAGTCATAGCCCGGCTAATCTCTTTTATATTAATGAAAATTGTAACGAGAGTTTTGTATAATGTATCAAATTTTTAAGCTGCTGAGGATTTAATATTTCGCAGGGCATATCCCAGTGGATGGAAATCGTGTCACCCTCCTTTACCTCTTCCATAAGCGAATCATCGTCCAGCCTGCGGGTGATGCGGTAGGGGTTGGGGGAGCCGAGGATTAAACGATTGGGATTCCCTTTTAGTTTTTTTTGCCTGGATCCCGCATCAAGTGCGGGATGACAATGAGAAAGGATAAGCGGTTGCCGTGATACTGTGATAAATGGCCCGTCTATGAGTATGACCTTCCCCCAGCTCACACGGCATTTGTCCATGCTTTCGAGTGTGTGTTCCGTTTCTGCGTGCCCCGTGCGCTGCCACACATTGAACACATGGAAATTATGATGAGGGAGCGGGTGATATTGTAGCGTCGCCGTGAGATGGTCGAAATTACGCGCGGTGAGGCGCTTTTTTAATTTCAGCGCGTCAGTGAAATGGGTCAGGAGCATTTGTGGGGTGATGGGAGTGAGCAGTTCGTTGCCGAGCCAGTAGGATTCGACGATGCGTTCGTCAAAAGGATCCGCAATGCCGTTCGCATGCGCAATCATCTCTAGGTAGGGATAGAGCGTTTTGAATTTATGGAGCAGGTTTTCAAGCCCTTGGCCGCTTTCTTTCGCGGTGAGGTAGGCGAGCACTTCGCGGTTCGCGTCAGGCCCGCACAGGTGCAGGCGATTGGGGCCGAAAGAATAACGCGCGCAGCGCGACACGCCGTCAACAGGCACAGAGGTGGATAAAGGCTGAACCATACGCGGAGAAATACGGTTCGTAACTCCTCCCCGCCTCCTCTTATCCTAAGAGGAGGAGTCGATTTTGGCCTTCCCTCTTATTTTAAGAGGGAAGATTTGATGCATCACCCTCTCTTAAAGTAAGAGAGGGATGGGGTGAGTTACGAGAAACGAGGGGAGTTATGAGTTTTCGCGTGCCCCAGATGAGGAGAGTGGAACCAAGAACGACCAATACGCCGTTATATACTTGAGGCAGCGTGATTGAATGGGTGATAAATATTCCACTCATGACGTTTGTTATGAGCGTCGCAGGCACCAGAAGCGCCGTGGCAACGGTGACGGGCAATTTTTTAAGCGCGCTATACCACGTGGTGACATACCCCAAGAGCAGCAGTGCGGTGAGCAAGGTCCATCCCCATTGCATAGCATTCAGATGCACTATGGCGCCGCTGCCGTCCTTGAGCGCAAGAATAAGGAAAAGGAAGAGCGATCCTACTGCCATGCGCGCGCCCGCAACCGTGAGGCTTGAGATATTGGCCAATGCCTTTTTGGCAACGACATTCTCAAGCGCCCAAAATACGGTCGCCATCAGCACCAGCGCCTCACCTATGTTGAAATTAAATTTAGGAAATCCCAATGCGAGGTTACCGCCGAAAAGCAGAAGGAGGGCGGCTATCTGGGTAATGCCTATATGTTCTTTTAATAGAGGAACAGCAAAAATGGCAGCCCAGAGGAAGAGGGTTTTATGGATGAATGCGGCACTGAGGGCGGGTATCATGGAGAGGCCTGTGAAGTAGAGGATAAAGGGCACGCATCCGCCGATGACCGCAATGAAGAGCAGTTGGAGCGCTTGAGAAGATTTTAGTGAAATTAATTCTTTCCATCTCTTCGTGAGAAGAATAATTCCTACAAGCGTCGCGCCCACAAGCGCATTTCGTAGAGTGGTGGAGAGTATGGGATCCTTGAGCGCGGTCACTGCGATCTTTGTTAAAAAATTATTGGTGCCGGAAAAGAATGCGGTAGCAAGCGCGAGCATGATACCCTTGGTAGCATTGTTCATAGAATTGCTAGAGTTTTATCATGAATAAATTTTGATCTTCATTCTTAGGAGACCTCCCCTCACGTGTCCCCTCCCCGTGATAAACACGGGGCAGGCTCTTAGTAGGGAGGGGATGGGGTGGTTTCCGTAATTTAAGTATTGACAGTATATCACTTTTTTAAATATACAAACACTTTTGTGGAACCAATCGTTGCCGTGTGGTCTGCGTCAAGAGAAGCGCGTGCGGATATCTTTTCTGCATCAAGCCAGTAAGAGTTAAGGACAAAATATGCGCGCGTGACACCCACAAGATCCATGGCGTTTTCCATTGTTACGCGAGATGCTTTTTGGTACACCATGTTGAGGTAGAATTGATAGAGAGGTGAAGAGGTGGGAATGGGGTAATAGAATATAGTTTGACAGTCTGCAGTTTGGCAGTTTTTCAGTTTAAAGTATTTTTTAAAGCCGAATTCTTGCAGGGCGGCGGCGGCTATGGATTGGTTGGAAAGGACGATATGCGGCTCGTTCCCCGCGTTGGCTTCTATCCAATGCGCCGTGTCTATATCCGTTTGGGAGACAGAAAAGCCGCGGCTTTTGGAAAAGGCATCGACGCGGGGGTACGTGTAGTAGAAAGAAATGGTGATGAGGCAGGTGAATATTACGAGAGAAAGAATTATCGATTTTGTTCCCGTTTGGGGATGGACAATTTTGTTCGGCGTCGCGATCAAGCGACCCTCGCGCCTTTCCGCCTCAAAAATTGCCATCCCCTCACTGTCATTAATTATGACAGAATATAGTTCTCTACAGGAAAAGAGGGAGGAGATAGATCGATATAGTGTAATAATAAAGAGGGGAAGTATGGTGAGTCCTATAAGGTCGAGGATACGTTCGGTAAACTCTGGGCGCTCATATGCGATCATCGCGGTGAGGGGAAGTGTGCGGATAAAAAGGTAATTGATGAAGAGGACCAGCGCAGTGAGCCATAAAGCGAGTGGGTATTTGTTTTCTTTGCGACGCAATAGCAGGTACGTCCCTGCCAAGGCGCCGATGAAGAAAAGGAGAGGGAGCGCTCGCATCCAGAGCTCGCTTGTGTGTGCGAGGGAGAGGAAAGGTAGGTAGTGGGGAATGAGATTGGGAAGTGGGAGCGCGTCAGCATATAAGGGTGCAATGCCCCCGTAGAGCTTGTTTGCCACCATAATCGCGGCAGGAAGCCCAAGCGAGCTCAATATGCTGATTATAATAGTTAAAACACGGGAGATACGTGGAGAAGTATTATTCTGCACGGTTATATATGAAAGGAGCATGAGGGCAGGAATACCGGTGATGGGATGGATAAATATTATGCAAAACGCAATACCCCAGAGCAAGGATAGTGGTAAGTGGCGATGAAGGCATGATAAGGAAAGCAAAACGAGGATGAGATAAAAAAGGTTCGCAAGCGATTGCGGCACCGTGGCGATAAAAAGCGAGGGGGGGATGATGAGGAGCGAAAGAATTGTAATGAGTAAAAGATGTGTTTTTTGAAAATATTTTTTCAGTGTGAAAATTCCAATAATGGGAATGAGAATGCTTGCGAGGACAGGCAGAAGCCAGAGGTCAATGAGCGGAAGGGGAATCAGCATCACTTTTGAGAGAAAGACTACAAGGACATATTGCCCAAGATATGACAAAGGAGGCGGGGTGAGCAAGCCAGTTTCGAAGATAATTTTTTCAGTCGCACGGTGGATAAACGGATCAAAGCCATATCCGATGCGGTAGATGAGGAGCGCGAGAGAGAGGGTGAAGAAAAAATGAAATAATAGGAGTATTAGTTTGATCGAAGAAAAGGACGCGGGATCCGCTCGGGATGGTTCTCGGCGAACACGCGTCCCCGCCTCCTGCCCCGCCATGCGGGGCTCCGCCTCACCAGTCCCACTCCCGATAGTATCGGGAGACCATGCTGGGGCTGGCTCCGGAGGGTTCGCCAGAGAACCAATCCCTCGCTGAGAGGTCAAGAACGGAAACTTCCTAGATGCTTTTATCCCCGACCAAGCCTCTTCTTTACGGGAGAAAAGAAATAAGAGAATAAAGGTAGCAAGTGCATAGAGATAAAGGAGCGAGTGGGGAAGGACTTCCCATGGTGTGCGTATTGAGGCGTCGGTGCGATGGTCGAGAATGAGGTTTATGGATATAGCGAAGAGGGTGAGATATGCAAAGGTAAGGAGTGTGGGGACAAGATATTTATTGAGCGGCAGTCGAGTATGTATTGGCTGTGATTCCGGTTTAGTATCAGCAGGGGGCTGGCGCTTGGTGCGAAGAAATAGGATTACATAACCGGCAAGAGGGATGAAGAACGTTATTGCGGTAATAGCGTACTCATTGAATGCCGCGAGGCGAAAATATGTGGATCCAGCGAGAATAACGAGCACAAGAACCGAGAGGAAGCCAAGAGTGTATTGTTCAATCCTTTCGCGGGAAGGCGCAAAAATGTTGCCCCAAAGCACGCACGAAACAACGAGCCAGAGGATGCTAAATGTAATCCCAATAATGAGAGAGTGGAAAAAGAAAAGGTTGAGCGCGAGTCCTGCAGGGAGCAGAAGCAAAATGGCGATTTTCGTAGCACGAGATTTTGTTAATATGTGGTAAGGGCGCATAAAAAATTACTATTTCAAGGTAATCATCATAGAATTGTCACATTACGGTATTAATCTCATTATACATTAAAGTGGTGAATATGTTATTTTACAGCGCCTAAATGTAGCAGTACTGTGCATTCATGCAAATAGGTTTATTGATAATAAAATGAGCCCTCATAAAGGGCACATGGTGTTTAATTGTGAAATATACTAATTTGCCAACCCAATTCCGATTGTCATTCCAGACCGAGATCTGGAATCCAGACATAAAACAAACAAAAAGATCAATTTTCTTTTGGTTTTCCCCGATCTCGGTCGAGGACGGCGTCTGGATTCCCGCTGGAGCTTGCCCCGTACCTTGATACGGGGCGGGAATGACGATGGAATCGGAATTGAATAGCAATTGAGTATAAATGATTAATTATTTTATTAAAAAAACATAGTAGCCGCTTGTTTGTTTTGACTTTTGTTTTTTTAACAGGATATCGGTAGTTCTTGCGAGCGTATTGAGGAGAGTAAAGCGGCCCAAGGGGCTCAAGTGTACCCATGTCTCGAGCGGCCCTCTTACTTTTTGTATTTCTAGAGAAGAGAAATTGCGGCTTAAATACTTTAGTGAATCTTCCGTATATCTCCAAAAGTCGCCATAATATCCCGGCTGCGCGTGGTAATAGTAGAGAAATGGGACATAGAGGAAGCAATAGCCGCCTTTTTTCAGCACGCGGTGCATTTCTTCAAAAGCCTTGAACGGGTTTTCAATGTGTTCCAAAACTGCGATACAAATAATCGCATCGGTCGATGCGTCGCCCAGTGGCATGCGATGGATGTCCCCGATAATGTCAGGGTGGTAGTCCGGCACGGGATCAAGGATTTTATAATTTACCGCATTGAGATATTGTTTTATCCACGCGCGGTGCGGGTCATACCGGTTTCCTTTTGTGTCAGAAATTCTCAATCCTCCGCCAATGTCAATAATATCCTTTTTTTGCTCAAAGATTTGTCTTATCTTTTCGTAGAAGAAAGTATCCCAGGGAGTCATACGAAGAGCATTACCAAGAGGCGCATGTATCGCCAAAGAGCCGCACTTGAACCAGAACGGTTGCTGTTGTTATTAATTGACCCCATGGCTATAGCATATTGAAATTTATTTTGAAATTTTTCGCTGTCGGGTTCTATTTTTAAGGTATCGCTCGATTGCCTCTTTTGAAGTTAACCAATTCCTGCCTTCTTTGTATGCTTCGAGTTTTCCTTGTCTCGCAAGTAAGTTTAGATATTTGGCGGAAAATGGGGTATTTTTAGATATCTCTGCCAATGTTACGAACTTTTCTTGTTTTTGTGTTGCCGGAGTTAAAGTTTTTAGATAAATATCAAGGGAGCGCTCTATGGATTGAGCGATAAATTTCACCAATGGTTCATATTTTCCACTGTCTGCCTTGTCCAACACATCGTAATATTTTTTGTGGTCATTTTTCAAAATAATAACCAGCGGATAGCCAGTTTTCATCAGCAATACATTCATGGCTAAACGTGCGGTCCTGCCATTGCCGTCAAAAAATGGATGAATATGTGTTAGTTTATGATGCAGTAAAGCTGAAAGCTCAATGATATTAATCTTATTTTTTTGTGAATTAAGCCAGTTGATTAAATCTCTCATTTTTTGGGGCACTTGCAATGCGTCGGGTGGTGTATGTTTCGCTCCGCCAATAATTACGTTAGCGTTCCTGTATTTCCCGGCCCACTCTTTGTCAGTTTCCCGTATAATAATTTGGTGTAAATTTCGTATGAGCATTTCAGAGATGGTGTGTTTTTTATTTTTATCTATTAAGTCATACAGATATTCCAGCGCGGCATGATGGTCTTTTGCTTCCAAATGGTCTTTTAAAGGTTTTCCCTTTACTGTTATGCCTTCGTTAATAACTAAAAATGTCTCTTTTAAAGTTAAGGAATTGCCTTCAATGGCATTTGAGTTGTAGGTCATTTCTATTTGAAATTTTTCCCGCAGTTTTTGTACCGCAGATTTTGGTAGGGGACGAAGTTTATTTAGTTTAATGAGTTTTTCTTCCAGTCGGGTTTTTATAATTGGCGATAGATAAGTCATAGGATAATACTTAATATGGTTTAGTTAATTATTTAGAGTATACCATATTAAGGAATTGGGTCAATTTCAGATATAAATTTGTCGTTTTTGGAGCTCCGCATCAAGTGCGGGGTAAACTCCGCGGAAAAAACACTATATTTCCCCTCTAAAAATAAAAAAGAAAAAATTTTATAAAAAATAATATTTCACATAACATTTGCGTATATCTGATGTTTTGTGGAGCGTAGCGGAGCAAAATATGGGTGTAGGCTCACGAAAGAGCCGTAGCCAGATATACGTTGTTAGCTGATGTATATGTTTTTCCTTGTCGTTTATCCACCTCCGCCGAATACTCTGCAGTTCCGCTCGAGGAGGGGTTCATTTTTTGATTTTGTTGAACAATGCGGCAAACAACCAAACAGCAAGAATCGTCACAATGTTCCAGATAACTAAACCTGAAATAAAGTAGCCAAAGCTAAGAAAATCTGATTTAAAAGATACATCGGTATGCAGAGAAAATTTCATAAATAGTTCCCTGCTTGGTGGATAGATTGCTACGCCGACATAACAGATTGTATAAACTATACTTACCCACGCTGAGGCGATTTTTATCAAATGTTTTGAATTTATCATATTTTTAAAATTAATTACCATGTAAAATAATAGTTTTTTAATTTTGTTCGCGTTTGCTGGCAAGATTAATGATGCAAACGTAGAAAATGTAAGACAGAATAGTAGCGGGAATATTGATAATGTTATAGACCAAATTATTTAGCTCATTTGGATTCAAATAATGCAACCTTTGAATTATTGGTGATGTTTCTCCTGTAAGATTTACAAGTTTGAGAGCTAATAGGATAATCACACCAATTAGCACAATCAGGATAAATTTTATTATCCATCTATAAACAAAAAGGTTGATAATATTTTTAAGTGTAAGAGATCTATGAAATAATTTCAGGATCAGTTTAGTGGCCAATATAACTATAGTGACAATAACAAGAACACTTAGTAGCATCAACAATATAGCAACAACACCACCAAATAGTTTTGTCCCTAAACCAATGTGTGCATACTGAATATTAAATTCTGCTATTTGGTTTAGTAGTTTGCTATAACCCGTAAACAAATTTAGTAGTATGGTTATCAAATAAAAGCCGACCAACCAGAGAATTAGTTTGATAGATATTTTATTGTCGGGCAGTTGGTGAATAAATTGTTTAGGATGGAAGAGTAGCTTTATGTTCATATTTTTTTCGGTCTTTAAAAAATTAAAAAGGGCTCTTATAATAAAAAAGAAAAAATTTAATAAATGAAAACCGAGTAATATGTCGCCTAACGTTTCGGGATCAAGCGAAGTATTTTCGCTAGAAAATATTTTGCTTATCCCGTGTTATCGGATGTAATTTTATTTTTTAACGAATAAATTTACAATAAGACTTAGAGCAATCAACGTTTGTCAATTTATTTGGATAATTAGAATATTCTTTTTTTACGTAATTAAAATAACGATTTAGTATGGTACGTCTTGCTTCTAATGCATTTTTTGAATAATCTGGATTATGTGGTTTGCCGGGATTATTTGTATCTTCTTCGTATATTAAAATATATTCATCATCATTAATTAATCCTAATTTTTTTGCATTAGAGAAGAAGGTTGGGCATCTAGATGTGTTATGATCAAAACAACTGTCATAAGAATCATGTTCACTGGCAATTAAAAAATCAACTTTTTTCTTGTCTTGCTCAGACAATTGTTCATAATTGGAATAAGATAAGTTATTAGCAGAGCATCCTGATAGCAAGATTGTCACTAAAATAAAAATGAGTTGTTTGTTAAGCATAAGTAAAAATTAGGATTAAATAATATTATTTCCGATAACGTCCGCGTGTATGCGATGTTTGCGTAGCAAATATGGGTGGAGCGACCGTAGGGAGCGTAACCGCATACACGCTGTTAGGCGATGTAAATTTTAGACTTTTTTAATCTCGCAACAAATTCATCTTTTGTCATCACCACTTGTCTTACCTCTGGCTTTTCTCCCGTTGTCAAATATTTTTCCAGAGATCTCTTGTTGTATTGTAATGCTAAGTGTTGAACGGCTACAACGTCGCTATCGTCTGGCAAAGTATCTTCTATTGAAATTTCATCACCCAAGAGCAGTCTGGCTTTCCCTTCCATTTTTTTATTAAGTAGCCAAGATTTCATCATAATTCTGTCTGCCGTGATTTCTCCCGTTTCTAATTTAGCACCTATCGTTTGAAAGCCATCTATGATTTTAGAAATTAATTCTGCGCTTTTCACTCCCGTTGGTCTAATATGTAATGAAATTTCATCATCACCAGCTTTTTTGTATGCGATAACATCATTGACATGAACCATGCCAGATCCTTCCTCAACCTCATCCGCTTTTCTGTTCCATTCAGCGAAAAATAGATTGGCAATTGGTGAAGAGGCTAATCTGTTGGCGAAGTTATCTCTGGAAAAATTATTTTCTTGACATTCCTGCAGGGCGGAATTAATTATTTGATATAATTCTTGTTTTGCTTCGGAATGTTGAATCTCTTCGCCTGAGCTACCCAATCTAGAAACATAAAGATCAGCCATTCTTTCTGTAATTGCGCTTTTGTTTTCAGCGCCCTCGGCATGGAGTAAGTTTTGATATAGTTCAAATCCACCAGCAAATCTAATAAACGCAGGGTTTGATAAAACCATCTCCTTTGTTTTTTCTATTCCTTCTTGATGAATTTGTTGCGGTTGTTCGTTTTCTCCCATATTTAAAAAAGTCTAAAATTTATTTCGCCTAACGTATCTGTGTATGAGAAGTCCCGCGCCATTGTAAAACGATTAATTCGTGGAACTTCTTACACAGTTATTTTATCAAATTAAATGTGGTATTAGCAATAGCGGGATTTGGGTGAAAAAAATATGGCGACCTTAAAATTTATATAAATGCCATATTTTTTGAACCTCATACACAGTGTTGTGCGATGTAAATTTTTTATCCTCGTTTTTAATGGTATAAGCTTTATCTGTTCTAAAAGAAAATTTGATTTTTTGTCTTGGCTCAAAAAAGAGGGGTTAGGGGTGAATTTTTTGAGCCAAGACACATTAAAGAATTTTTATTTCAACTGCTTTTAGGATGTAACGATAACACAACTTAGTCTTTAAAATCAAATTCAATTTGGCTATCGCCGGGACGGATATATTGGGGATGAGGCCCGGTAAGATCAAAGCTTGCTTCGCAATATACTGTGGAGTTTTTTTCTTGAGATAAACGAGGAAAAGTAGCTGTTTGGACATGAGAGACAACAACATGCCACTGACTGTATAGTATATTTTGGTTTAGTAGTTTTTTTACCTTGCCCAAGCGTTCAAAATGCATGTTAACTATTGTTCCGTCGATAGTAATTGGCTGTTGAAATTTCATATTAAACTTGGTGGTATAAAATCTATTCTCTAATCCTGCTTTAGCAATATGTTTTAAAAATGCCTCACCTATATAACCCTGTAATTTATAACCACCGACATGGTCATCCTTATCTGGATGCATATGAGTTTTAATTTGTTCATCAAACTCACTAAACTCAGATGAAGGTAAAACTTCGCTGGCCCGATTAAACGCAAGATCTACCTTCTTCTGATGTTCAGGGGTTTTGAGTACCTGGTCCCTAGTTGAACCGTAAAAATTTTCAGTATATTCTTTTGTCATATAAGAAAAATTACTATTTTTTAATTTTTACGAAATAAATTATGCCGAAATTCCGTACAAAGAGGCAGTTTAGTTTTATTAATTAAGTCAAGATTATCAGCTGTACAAATTCTGGCCTTAATACCGAATTTATGAAAGGCATTGATTAACCTTTGAAACGCTAGAATTCTTTTTCTAAATGGTAAAGTATAACCAAGTTTGGTTGTTACTTGTCTGACGGCAGTCATTTTGCTAATGGCTTTCAAAATCAACTTATCATTTAAATCAACGATCCGTTGTTTCTGTGGCTCCGGTAATACGCCGGTACCAATGATGCATCGTTTTACTCCAATCCCGCTTAATACCCGTGGAAGATCTTCAATACTTTCATTTTTTTCATAAATATCAAACCACGGCATCACCACGACGATAACTGGTACGCCGCCTCTAATTAATTTTCTTATTATTTCCAGTCTTTTGATAATTGGAGCCGCACCGGGCTCTAAAAGAGAAAGAAGTCTCTGGTTTAGACTCGGTAATGATATTTGAACAACAACGCGATGTTTATTTGTTATTAACAATTTGATAGATTTATTAGGAATCACTTGTTTAGTGACTATTAATGGCACAAAATCTTCTTTTCTTTTCCAAACATGTTCTAACAGATAATGGGTCAGGTCGCAATTGGCGGGCAAAAAACAGTCAGCGACGGCGCTAAAGTAAGTTCCCTTAAACTTCTGTAAATTTTTCAAAACCTCTTTCCGGCCAGAGACGATTATTTGATCACTATCAAATTGTTTCCGGTGAAGATCACAATACAAACAGGGTTTTGGACAACGTTTCCCGAAGACCACCACTGGTACAGCCTGACAAGGATACATTGGTTTCACTAATATAATATCGTTTGTCATACTATAATTTGTAAAATTAAGTCTTTAATTTGTTCCCCTCTTAAATAAAATAAAAAATCAAATTTTCTTCGTGGTTAATGGATTAAAACTTGGAATTAATAGAAAAGATAAAAAATTTATTTCGTACAACTGGTTAATATGTGGAAAGATATATGATTAGTATACCAAATTTGTATGATATGTGGAGTGTATGATATTCTAATTGTAGATTCTATGGCTAATCTACTGGATATTTTAACTCGGGAGATGGTATTGCGCAATTATAGCCGGAAAACCATTGCGGCGTATACCAGCGCGGTCAAAGGCCTGTTTACTTTTTACAGAAAACCATTGCGTGATTTGTCATTGGAAGAGATTAAGGAATACTTGTACATCAAGCAGCAAAAGAAATTTTCCAGCCAGACGATCGCGCTCGCGGCCAATGCCATTAATTTCCTCTATACTCAGATTTACAAGAGACCTAACTTTGAAAAAATTCGGCATCCCAAACGAAGCCAGAGGTTGCCGGAAGTATTGAGCCGCATTGAAATTGAAAAAATATTGGAGCAGATTGAGAACATCAAGCATCGTTTGCTTATCGCCTGCGCCTATGGAGCGGGATTGCGGGTAAGCGAGGTGGTGCGGCTGCGCGTACAGGATATTGATATGGCAGATAAAACGATCACGGTCAGACAGGGCAAAGGCAGAAAAGACCGGCTGACCGTGTTATCAGGAAAGATCGTTAGTGACTTGGAAAAGTTCCTTGTTGGCAAAGAAGGACGAGATTGGGTGTTTGAGAGCGAACGCGGCGGACGGCTGACCGAAGCCACGGCGCAAAAAGTATTTTATGCCGCTCTTAAGAGAGCGGGGATTAAAAAGCATGCGACATTCCATTCTCTGCGGCATAGTTTTGCCACGCACCTTTTGGAAAACGGGGTAGACGTGCGTTATGTGCAGGAACTTTTGGGGCATGCGAATATCAGGACCACGCAGATTTACACCAAAGTGACGAATCCAAGTCTGAAGAATATAAGAAGCCCGTTGTGATCGTGAAATTTCATTGTTTGTTTCTGGATCCCGCATCACGTGCGGGATGACATGAAACGCATCATTGGCACGCATTATGAAGCGATATTATTTCATTATTTTGCTTTGCGGCATAGGGGCTCTCTTTTTCCTGCTCTCGATCTTAAGCGCTCCCGAGCGGAAAGGGGATCCGATGTTTGATTCTCCCGACGAGACTGCGAATTATTTTTGGGCCCAAAGGGTGGCGAAGGGCGAGCCGCTGTGGTACAGCGAGCCGCTGGAAGTTGTGGGGAATTCTCTTCTCAAACCCCGGAGCATGAATGTGATCGGCACAAGGGTAGTGCCGGGGAGTTTCCTCGGCCTTCCATTGTTATATGGTTACATGGCTCAATGGTTTGGCATATGGTTAATCCCATATCTCACGCCGTTATTTGCTTCGCTCGCAGTAATTGCGTTTGGGTTATTGATGAGAAGGTTATTCGGCGCTTCTATGGGGTTGTTGAGCGCAGCGCTGCTCGCTTTTTTGCCACCATGGTGGTATTACGCGAGCAGGGGGATGTATCATAACGTGCTGTTTGTGAGTTTGGTGATCATCGGCATGAGTTTGCTGATGTGTGCTTGTTTCTGGATCCCAAGCATCTCGGTGCGGGATGACAATAAAGCGAGGGTATTTATACGACAAGCGATAAGGCTGATTGCGTATGGCATCGCAGGTTTATGCATTGGATTTTCTCTCGTGGTACGTTCATCGGAATTGGTTTGGGTAGCCTTCCTGACTGTTTTTTGTTTCATATCTGGGTGGCGGAGGGTAAGAGTATCGGGCGCGTTGTTATTTATAGCGTGCGGCCTATTCGCTTTTTTGCCGTTGTTTACCACTAACATTGAATTATACGACGCGCCGATATCCATCGGGTATCGCGGCGTACAAGGGATGGAGTTGGGTGAGTTTATAACCAAATTGCCTGATGCGCAATTCCGCAATCTTTTCTTTGCGCCATTCGGTATTAATTTTTCACAAACGGTATTGGCGATGCAGCAATTCCTGGTCATCTATTATTGGTGGTGGTGCGCGTTGGGTGCGGCAGGCATACTCCTTATGGTTATCAGGTTTTTTAGCACTTCTCGAGATGAAAAAATGAAATGGGCAGGGTATAGCGCGTCTGCCGCGGCAGTCACCATCTTGCTGGTGATCTATTATGGCTCGTGGGCGTTTTCAGACCGTATTGACCGGAACACGATATCGCTCAACACGTCTTTTTTCCGTTATTGGCTGCCTATTTATATGTTGGGAATACCCTTCGTGGCATATGCAATTCTTGCATTGAGCAGGTTATTGCGCCGATCGCGTATGCGTAATGCGGCGGCGTGCATGGCAGTGTGCATGCTGGCATTTTTCTCAGCGCGTTTGGCGCTTTTAGATACTGATGAAAGCCTTATGTCAGTGCGCATGAGGCTCTCTGCAGCTCATTTTGAGCTTCAAGCAGCGAAGAGCCATATGCAACCACAGGCAGTCATTATAATTTTCCCGCAAGCGGATAAAATACTTTTCCCTGCATACCGGAGGCTCATTACCGCAATGGTGACGCCTGATGATTTCCGTGCGGCAAGGAGATTGGCGGAATTGCTGCCGGTGTATTACTATACGTATGCGCCTCCGGAATATATTGGGCAAATAATTACACCGCTATTCAAGAAATATAATCTGCAAATCGTAAACGGTAAGAAAGTGTATGCGAATCACTGGGTTTGGCAGATATTGCCGCTCACGGAAGCTTTAGTTCGTTTTTAAATGTCGGAGACCCCAAGTAGTAGAAACTTCGTTTCACTACGGGGCAGGCAAGCTCCGACGCTACAATTATAAATATGTTCATACCCCCTCGGCATATATTAGAAAAGTACGCTAAAGTCCTTATACGTTTCGCGCTCAATTCAGGCAAAGGCATCAAGAAGGGGGATGTTGTGCTTTTGCAGGTTTCGGAATCAGCCAAGCCTCTCTATGTGGCGTTGAGGAATGAGGTGCTGCGTGCGGGAGGAACCTTTATTTCACAGTATGCGCCGGATGACGTTGCCCGCGATTATTATAAGCTCGCATCTCCGGAGCAGTTGCGCGCGTTTCCCACACAATACTACCGCGGGCTTATAGACCAGATAGACCATTCGGTATTCGTGGCGGCGGAGAGCGATATGCATGAGTTGGAAGGCATACCTCCGAAAAAAATAATGCTGCGCCATCTTTCTCTGAAACCCTATCAGCTCTGGCGGGAAGACAAGGAGAATAAAGGCAGATTTACCTGGACCATCGGCCTTTACGGCACCGAGGCAATGGCGCGAGAGGCGCATATGAGCACAAAGGAATACTGGCGACAGATTATCAAAGCCTGTTTCCTCGATTATGCGGATCCTGTGGCGCAATGGAAAAAGGTATTTTTGAAGGTGGAAAAGACGCAACGCGCGCTCAATCGTTTGCGCATTGAATCGCTTGAGGTGAAAGGCGAAGGAGTTGATTTAAGCGTCCGTCTGGGGAAGGGGAGACGGTGGCTTGGAGGGAGCGGAAGGAATATTCCCAGCTTTGAATTGTTCATTTCACCCGATTGGAGAGGGGTTGAGGGCACCATACGGTTTAATCAGCCATTGTACCGCTATGGGAACCTCATGGAAGGCGTTTCTTTGGTTTTCAAAAATGGCGAAGTGGTGAGTGCGCGTGCGCAGAAGAATGGAAAATTGTTGAGGGAAATGATCCGGACTGACCGCGGCGCGAAAAGGGTAGGCGAGTTTTCGCTAACCGACCGCAGGATGTCCCGCATCACAAAATTTATGGCAGAGACATTGTATGACGAGAACAGGGGCGGCAGGTATGGCAATATGCACATTGCGCTCGGGAAGGCATATAAGGATTCCTATCCCGGCAATGCGGCCAATCTTTCGAAAGCCGCGTGGCGGGCGCTCGGATATAACGAATCAGCGATTCATACCGATGTGGTGAGCACGACGAAAAGAGTGGTGACTGCGGTGCTCAAAGGCGGGAAGAAGAAAGTGATTTATAAGGACGGGGAATTTTTAATGTAAAATCTCAATGACCAAATCCTCCCGCCTCAGCGGGATCCCGCTTACCTTAAGAAAATAGAATCAAGGTGCGGGACAATGACCAATGAAATTCCAAATCCCAAATTCAAAATCCAAAGTGGTAATAATTGTGACGAGGAAGATTTTCTTAAGTGTTATCATCCTATTTTTTCTTTATTTTTTTATCCGCGATTTGAATCCTTCTGGGGCACGAGATATAAAATATGATTTTTGCAGGCCTTCCCCGTATGTCTCTGAACTCTCGCCGCTGGGAAGAGTGCTTGCTATAGAAAAGACAGAAGATTTTTGTTACCAACGCATGGTGATAGATCCGGTGTACGTAGATGTGCGCCTGCCGCAGTCATATGATGCAGTGACCGTGAGCGCGGTATATAAAAAACCCAGGAGCCAAACGTTGTCGCTCGGGGTGAGAGCTTCGCTCTACGAGTGGCAATGGAAGATGGAAACGCTTATCAGTGCCGTACACAATGATTGGCAAACGCAGGAGGTCCATTTTGATATAACTGCGCTGCCGCTTGAGCGTCGCCGTATCCGTTTTATTATCTCATCCCCCGGTTTGGGGGATTCAGGCAAGGAAATTGAATTTCGTGAATTGACATTTAAATTTAATAAGCAGCCGTTTAACTTAGGCATGGTTAAGAGATGGCTTAAGTCGTTTGTGCGATAAGACAGATAGGTTGGATAAGACACATAAGTCGGATAAATGAATTATGGCAAGTATTTTACTTCACGAATTCACCCGTGCGCTCGGCGTTTTCACATTAGGAGGATTTGTGTTGGAGTTTATCAAAGAAGGGTTAGTGTCAAATTCCTTTGATTTGCATATCGCTGTTTTAGCCCTGATTCCTTTGCTTCTCCTTGATATTTTCTTTATACTACATAACAGCAGTTAGATTCATCCGGTCATTCGACCGGATGCCCGATCGGATGATCGGGCAGATTCTAAATTCTTCACAGGTATGACTATTGTACTGTGCGCGAGCATGAGTTTTGCCAAAGAGGTGACCGAGACGGCCCTTGCGCTTGAGCGTGCAGGGCATAACGTGCTTCGCCCTTTAAGCCATGAATTGTGGCTTGAGCATGGGATGGAAAAGGGGAAAGAGGGGGAACTGGAATTTATGCGCGAGTATGATCTCATGCGGAAGCATTATGAGCATATGAAGCGCACAGATGCGCTGGTGGTATTGAATTATGAAAAAAGAGGGACCCCGGGCTATATCGGAGGAGGCGTGTTAATGGAAATGGGATTTGCACATGTGCTCCATAAGCCAATCTATCTTTTGCAGCCTTTGCCTGAAGCGCCTTACCGTGATGAAATTGAGGTAATGAATCCCATACTCCTTCATGGGAATTTGAAAAATATTCCAATAGAGACCACCCCTCCTCTTCTCCTTACTAAGGAGGGAATCATGGGGGAGGTGAAAGGAGGGCAGATGAAGCGAGTAGCCACGTATGGCCAAAATGACAAAGAGAATGGCTTTTTAATGGAATTATTAAAGGAGGGGAGGTTTACGAAAGCGTACCTCACCTCGGTGTTCCCTGAATCATTTAAAGGGTATCACCTCCATAGGGTGCGGGAGACCAACTATGCGGCAGTGCGCGGTAAAATGCATGTAGTACTTTATGCGATACATGGGCAAGGATGGCGCCGTACCGAATACGTGCTCGACAGCGCCCAGGGCGATACACTCCATATACCCGTAAATGTGGCGACAGGTTTTGAAAGCGCCACGAAGGAGGAGGCATGGATGATTAATTTTCCCGAACCTGCTTATGACCCGGAACTGAAAGATGAGCAAGTTGAATATTCTCAGGAGGAGTTAATACAAGGTATAGTAAAATGATATTGTTAAAATTTTTCAGTAATATTATTTTATAAGCCCCAAACCCCAATACCCAATGACCAATAAAATCCCAAATCCCAATATTTCAAATTGGTTATTTGGATTTTGAGTTTTATTGGAAATTGGGATTTGGACATTGGGATTTAATCAATGCCTATGCCCGACTGTCTTTTTTGCAAAATCGGCACACACGAAATCCAATCGAAAGTGGTGCACGAGGATAGCGAGACGATTGCATTCCTCGACATTCATCCCTTGTCTGCGGGGCACACCGTGCTTGTTTCGAAAACCCACACGCCTACGGTGACGACCTTACCCTCGCATGCGCTTTCTCCGCTCATCGTGGCGGTGCAGCGCGTCACCCATATTATAGAATCAGCCCTCAAACCTGACGGCTTTAATATCGGATGGAATCATGGTGAAGCAGGAGGGCAGACTATAGGGCATCTGCATATCCACATAATCCCCCGGTGGCAGGGCGACGGCGGAGGGTCCATCCATACCATCGTGCACAATCCGCCCGCGGAAGATTTGGAGTCGATTTATAAAAAATTAAAATCAGTCACATGAGGTATTAGGCATTATGTATCAGGTATTAGGGAGTTGAAGTGCATAATACGTAATACGAAATACGTGATACGAAACCTTTGTACTATTAATATTTTAATATGCATTCTCATATAAAGGATATATCGTTCGCGCCTCAAGGGAAACGCCGCATTGAATGGGCTTCCCGCGAAATGCCCGTATTGAAGCTGATCGCGTCGCGTTTCCAAAAAGAGCAGCCTTTGAAAGGCGTGCGTGTTTCCGCGTGCCTGCATGTGACTGCGGAAACTGCTAATTTAATGAAAACATTGCGCGCGGGCGGCGCTGAAGTGCTCCTCTGCGCTTCCAATCCGCTCTCGACCCAAGATGATGTGGCGGCAGCGCTTGTGAAAGAGGGGATGCCGGTGTTTGCCAAACGGGGGGAGGATCGCGCATCATTCTATCGCCATCTGGTGGCGGCGCTTGACCATCATCCTCAAATCACCATGGACGATGGGGGCGACCTTATCTACCTTCTCCATACGAAACGCAAGTCGCAGCTGAAACAGGTTGCCGGCTCGTGCGAGGAAACGACAACCGGGGTGATACGGCTGCGCGCCATGGAGAAAGAGGGAAAGCTACGCGTGCCGGTCATTGACGTGAATGATGCCAAAACCAAGCATTTTTTTGATAACCGATATGGCACCGGGCAATCTACCGTGGACGGCATTGTGCGCGCGACTAACGTGCTCCTCGCAGGCAAGGTTTTTGTGGTTGCGGGATATGGATGGTGCGGAAGGGGGCTTGCCATGCGCGCGCGCGGCATGGGTGCCCGCGTGGTGGTGACGGAAGTGGATCCGGTTGCCGCGATTGAAGCGGTGATGGACGGATATGAAGTGAAATCCATGGCAGCAGTGGCGGCGGAAGGAGACATTTTTGTAACCGCGACCGGCGATGTGAGCGTGGTGCGCAAAGAGCACATGCTGCGCATGAAAGACGGGGCGATCCTTGCGAACACGGGGCATTTCAATGTGGAAATTGACGTCCAAGACCTTGAGAAAATAACGAAAGCGAAGAAGGCAGTGAGGGAGAACGTAGTTGAATTTACATTAAAATCAGGCATGCGGCTCAATCTTATTGCAGAGGGCAGGCTTGTCAATTTAGCCGCTGCCGAAGGGCACCCTTCCGCAGTCATGGACATGAGCTTTGCCAATCAGTCTTTATCAGCAGAATACCTTTGGCTTCATCGGGGCACGCTCCTGCCGAAGGTGTACCATGTGCCGCAAGAAATAGACGAACGCATTGCTACATTGAAGTTGAAGGCGATGGGAGTCAGGATAGATACCTTGACTGCTAAACAGGAGAGGTATCTCCAGAGTTGGAGAGAGGGAACTTAGTTGTTTTCGTATTAGTGAACGGCTTGATTAAGAAATGTCAATCCGTAATACGTGATACGTAATACTTAATACCCCAATGATCGACCTCCACACCCACTCGCTCCACTCCGACGGCACGGAGACGCCGCGGCAGCTGGTGGAGCGCGCAGAAAAAGCGCATCTTGCCTTATTTGCCATTGCAGACCATGATACGGTTGCAGGACTTGAGGAAGCGGTGGCTGTCGCGCGTGAGCTTCAAGTGCGGCTGCTGCCCGCGATTGAGCTCACGGTTGACCTTCATGGCGGCCACGTGCACATACTAGGTTACGGGATTGACTGGCAGAACAAGGAATTGCGAGAAGCGCTTGTATGGCGGCAAGAAGGGCGGCGCGTGCAATTTTATGAGAAGGTGCGGCTCGCCAATGAACGGTTGCGCGCTGACGGCAAAAGCCACTTGGACGCAGAAGCACTCTTAAAAACCATTCAGGGGATTCCGGGAAGGCCCCACATCGCGCACGCGATTGTAGCCAAAGGGTGGGAACCGCATTTCCGTCCTGCATTTGATAAGTATTTACTTGACTATGTGCCTGAGACCACCGCGTTTAAATCCCAGCAGGCGATTGAGCTCATCCATCGCGCAGGCGGCATTGCGTCACTTGCCCATCCGGGTTCGAGTGAGATAGGATTGGGGAGATTTGCGAAGACCGAAAAAGAGGTAAGTGGTGCGCTTAAGGAATTGATCGCGCAAGGAATTGATGGAGTAGAAGCTTGGACTCCCGCGCATACGTTTGAAACGCGCGTATTCTATGAAAAGCTGGCGCAGGAGTTGCATCTCATCATAACCGGCGGCACCGACTGGCACGGACCCACGTTTGACGCGCCGGCGCCGGGGGAGTTTGAGATACCGGATGAGGTATGTAATAAATTAAAGAGCGCACTGAAGATTGATAATCCTTTTTAAGTATATGCGCATTTTTGTCACAGGCGGAGCAGGATTCATGGGATCGAATTTTGTTCATTACCTCCTCGGGAAATATCCGGGGTATGAAGTATTGAATTTTGATAAATTGACCTATGCGGGAAATTTGGAAAATGTGCGTGATCTTGAAACCGATAAGCGCTACCAATTCATCAAGGGAGACATTGCAGACGAGAAAGCGGTAAGAGGCGCAATGGAGGCTTTTAAGCCAGACGCGGTGATAAATTACGCCGCGGAAACGCATGTGGACCGCTCGATCCAAGCACCGCGCGATTTTTTATTCACCGATGTGATTGGCACCTACACGCTCCTTGAAGCGGTGAGAGAATTTAACGTGACCCGTTTTATCCAGATTTCCACCGATGAGGTGTATGGCAGCACCACGCAGGGGAAATTCAGCGAAGAGAGCAGTTTTAATCCTTCAAGCCCTTATTCGGCATCAAAGGCGGGAGGGGATCACATGGTGATGGCGTATTGGAGGACGTATAAGGCGCCCGTCATCCGCACTCACTCGTGCAATAATTTTGGCCCCTTTCAGTATCCGGAAAAAATTATTTCATTGTTCATCACCAATATCTTGGAAGGCAAGAAGGCACCCTTGTACCAAGGCGGAGAAAAAAATGTGCGCGAATGGATTTATGTGGAAGACCATTGCCGCGCCATTGACCACATCCTCCATTATGGGGAATTGGGCGAGGTGTATAATATCGGATCCGGCGATGAGATCGCCAATATTGACCTCACTAAGCGTCTTCTGCAGTTATTGCATGTGGGCGAGGAGATGATAGAATATGTGACTGACCGTCCGGGGCATGATTACCGCTATGCCTTAGACTCGAACAAATTGCGCGAGCTTGGCTGGGCGCCGAAATGGTCGTTTGAGGAGGCGTTAGCGGAGACCGTGGAGTGGTATAAAACACATGCAATCTGGTGGAAGAAATTAAAAAATAAGGATTTTGATAAGTATTATAAAAAGCAGTATGGAGAGAGAGTTTGAAATTATTGTGTGTAAAAATGCTCGTGATGGGACGATTTTATTCGGCGTCGCGATCTAGCAGCTTGATGCGCCTTTCCGCCTCAAAAATCGCCCATCCCTCGCTTCATAGGTTTTTATGCCTATTTTAGATAAGGGGATATTACAAAAATATAAGAAAGGGGATGAGTGGCGTTGGTTGTGGAAACTCCATCCCGGGCATTTGCGGTGGAATGGAGGAGGGAAGAATAGCGTGCTAAGGGATCGAAACGCGTATCCCTGGTGGCAGCGTGTTGCCCATTGGTTTATTCCTCATGAACGAAACGGCTTCAGGCCCCATGCGGTGCGGCACAACGCGTTAATCGGCTATTCGTTTATTCTCATTGCGGCAAAAGTGGGATTAACGCTCACGCTCTTCTTGAGCGTTCCCAATGAAGCGTATTTTTCTACACTAACCGCCCAGCGGGTGATAGATCTTACCAACCAGGCGCGGGTGGAAATCGGTATCGCACCCTTGACGGTGAATCCGCTTCTTGAACGGTCTGCTGGCTTGAAAGTGGAAGATATGGCGAAGATGGGTTATTTCACGCATACGAATCCTAAAGGAGAAAGCCCGTGGGAGGATTTCAAGCGGGCAGGGTATGAATATACGTATGCCGGAGAAAACCTCGCAATGGATTTTCGGGAAGCGGAAGAAGTTGTACAGGCATGGATGGAGAGCCCGAAACACCGCGAAAATATACTTAATCCAAAATATCAAGAAATCGGCATTGCGGTGACTACGGGCACGGTGAAGGGGAGGACGGTGAGTTTGATTGTGCAGCATTTTGGCACGTCGTATCTTGCGGGAACAAAACGCGAATTTGCGCCTGCCGCGCTTGGCGCGGCCACGCAGAGCCCCCAGGGAGAGCCTGCGCTTGCCGCCGCAGCCACCCAAGTCACGCTTACCCAAGGCGCCACGCCATTTTCCCTGAATAAGCTCATGAACGTGGCATTATGGACTTTCGCGGTGTTTGCGCTCGGGATGATCGTACAGCTCTTGCTCACCATTGTCATCCATATAAAAATACAGCACCGCGGGACGATTTATGCGTGCCTCGCGGTGATTGCGCTCGCGGTAGGGTTGCTCTATACGAATGTCCACTTCTTGGAGCGTCTGGGCAGCGTGCCGATTATATTTTAATGGTATCAGCTTTTTAATACTATTGCGTAAAGTAGCGTATCATGTAGCGCGAAGTAGCTTCTATGCCCTATCAGTAGAAGCCACTTTTCGCCAGCACATGGGCCAGTGTGCGCCACTAACGTGAAGAGTTTAATTTATCGTCCTGCGCCGGAGAGAACGGTTTTAATCGTCCGCAGGAGAATTGCCGTATCGAGGACAAACGAGCGGTTCTTGATGTAGTAAAGGTCATATTGCAATTTTTCCATGGTATCTTCCGGCGAAGCACTGTGGTACGTACCCGAGATTTGATCCCATCCCGTGAGCCCTGGTTTAACCACCAGGCGTTCTTTGTAAAATGGGATTTTATCGCTTAATGCTTCCACAAATTCCGGCCTTTCCGGCCGCGGACCCACGAAACTCATATCCCCCTTGAGCACATTGATAAGCTGGGGAAGCTCGTCAAGCCTTGTTTTCCGCAGGAAGCGACCCACTTTTGTAACGCGGGGATCGCCCTGGGTCGCCCATTGCGGCCCGTTTTTTTCCGCGTGTATATCCATGGAGCGGAATTTCATGGCAAGGAACACTTTGCCATTTTTACCAACGCGGTGCTGCATGAAGAATCCTGATCCGGGAGATTCAAGCTTTATGGCAGCATAGATGAAAGGGGCAAGCGGCGCGGCCACGATAAGCGAGAAAAGAGAGAGCACAATATCGGAAGTGCGTTTGAATATCTCATAGAGCGGTTTGTGCGCGCCAGTCGCATGTTTCATGAACCACAGTTCGCCAATGCTCTCGACAGGCACTTTTCCCGTAGCTGTTTCATAGAGGGTGGGCAGATCAGTGATTTGAGTTCTTAAATTCCGATGCATAAAGAGCGCCTGTAAAAGCGTTGGGCTCATGTGCTGATCCGTGGCAGCGACAATAAGTTCGACGCGTTCGTTCATGATGAGGGGCGCGATCTCTTCGAGCGTAGCGGTTGTTTTTACGGGCATGCCCATTCGGCGCAGCCGTTCAGTCTCCTCAAGCGAACATTCATCAGAATTAATTACCCAATATACCAGAAGGTAGCCGAGCTGGGGGTTATGCTGAAGCGTGCTGCTTAAAGCAAAAGCATCTTTGGAATATCCAAGGATGAGGGTGCGGATAAGGAGCGCGGTCCCCAAAATATGGTTAAGCAAACGCCGCCAGAGTGTAATTAAAAGTGCGGTAAGTGCGACAAATAGTATGAGGTTCAAGCGCGGGGTAATGCCAGGACGCACGACATAGAAAAATATGGCCGCAAGCGCGGTAGCGCCAACCATTGCCTGGATAAGAGCGCTTGAGAAGATTTTCGAATTGCGCGCAATCGAAAGCTGATAAAGTCCAGTAATGGCAAAACTCACTAAATAAATTATAAAGACGAGAGAGAAAGGGAAGAAGTGCTGCTGCCACCGTTCGGCGCTGGGAATGCTTCCATAGCGGATAAGGAGCGTAAAAAAAAGGGCGGAATACAGGACGACGATATCACCTGCGAATAACGTTAGGGTGCGCCAGCGGTGGGTAGAATAAGTCATAGAACAAATGAGAATACCTTAATTCTGACTCATTGTCCATTGTTTTTCAAGTGCATGCGATTATGGTATTATAGTAGCACTGTCCTATGCCCCGCAATACAACATCCAAGAGGGAGGCAGAGACATTAGCGCAGAGAATGGATAATATAAGGGAATCTGCATGAGTGCGCTAATAGGTATTTTTATGGCCTCCCTCACCGATCGCCAAACGTTTTCTCCCATCATAATTATGCATCACTACTCCAAGGTCGCATTCATTCTAGGTATTTATACCATGCCAGCCGCGTTTGGCGTTGGATGTTGATATACGGGGTATGACTCAAAAATTGCCACACGATAAGGCCGTGCTTCATCCTCTTGCGTGGGGGGTTCTCATACCGCTTGCGCTGTGTTTGGTGACGCCGCTGTTGGTGCATTCTTCATTTATTTTCCCCTTTATCTCGACGAAGACTTTTTGGTTCCGCAGCTGGGTGGAAGTGGCCGCCGCATGCTACGCGATCCTCGCATTTAAAGTACCCGGTTACCGTCCGCGCTTTACGCCGGTCATGAAAGCGATTGCCGGATATTTTACAGTTGCGGTGATCGCGAGTTTGTTTGGAGAAAATCTCTATCGCAGTTTTTGGGGGAACATCGAACGCGGCGAAGGGCTCCTGACACTGATGCATGTATTTGTGTACGGATTCTTATGTGCGCAGACTTTAAGGACCAAGAAGCTCTGGGAATATTTTTTTGCGGGCAGCCTAATCGTTGCTATCCTTGTGTCGCTCTATGGCATCGGCCAGCGTATGGGCGTGAGTTGGGTATTGCATTCAGGCGACACCAGGCTATCGGCGACTATCGGCAATGCATCGTTCCTTGCCGGGTACCTCCTTATGCATACCTTCATAGCGCTTTGGTTCGCGCTGACCCCCCGTCATATCGTGTGGCAGATCACCGCGGGGATCGCGTATGTGTTTTTGTGGTACGTGACATATAATACCGGCACGCGCGGCGCACTGATTGCAGGAATTATCGTCACCTCTCTTATGGGCTGCGTACTTGCATTCCGCGCGCGAACACGTAAAAGAGCAATACGATTAGCGACTATTGCTGCCGTGATGGTTGTTATCGGCATCACTGCAAGTATTTTTGTAAAGCGCGATGCGCCCTGGGTGCAGCAGAGCCCGACTCTGAGACGCATAGCTTCCATATCCTTTTCAGATATAACCACGCAGTCCCGGTTGCTCACCTGGGAATCTTCGCTGAAAGGCCTGCGCGACCGTCCGCTCTTGGGATACGGCTATGAGAATTATAATATCGCGTTCAACCGTTATTTCAATCCGCTTATTTATCGGGATGCCGGTTCACAGGTGTGGTTTGATAGGGCGCATAATGTCATTTTTGATATTGCGCTTACTTCTGGCATAGTCGGTCTCCTTGCTTACTTTTTAATGTTTGGCATGGCGCTTCGCGCGGCGTGGCAATGCGCGCGGCGTGAAGAACTCGAATCCTCCGTGACAGGCGTGTTATTTGCAAGCCTCCTTATCGCGCACCTTCTCCAGAATCTTTTTGTGTTTGACATTCTCGCTACCTATATCCCTCTCATGTTGGTATTCGGATTTTTAGATGCAGTGAGCAGCAGGATCCCGTACTCAACGCAAGGCGCGATCGTACCCTCTGGCATGCCGAAATCGGGAGCAGCTCCCGCAGTGGCAACGATTATCGTGTTAATATTTACATGGTACCATTTTAACTATTTGCCTGCGTCAGTGAATCGCGAGGGGCTGGATGCGATGCGTATGAGGATGGAAGGAAGGGGCGCAGAAGCGACTGATAAGTTTAAGAAAGTGATCGGGAGAGACACGTATCAGGCAGGCGAGATTCGGTTAAAGCTTGCCGAACACGCGCTCGATATAAGGGCAGGCACGGGTTCAGTGACTGATGAAATTGCGGCAAATACCTTTAACGATGCGATTGATGAAGTTTTGAAAAATATTGAAGTTTCTCCCAAGGATGCACAGCTTTATTTATACCTCATGAATTTATATTATGCGGGGGGCAAGTATCAGTCAGATCGATTAGGCTTAATAGAGCGCGTAGGCAAGGAAGCGCTTGCGCTTACTCCCACAAGGCCGCAAACGTATTACCTCCTCGGTCAAGGCGCAGCGGGGAGGGGAGAGTATGAAAAAGCGGCGGATTATTTTAAAACTGCAGTTGATTTAAACCCTGCAGTGGTTGAATCGCACTGGAACCTGTCGGTGGCATACCGCCTTGCTAACCGGAAAGACGACGAGCGGAAGGAATATGAGATCCTCGAAGGCATGGGAATGGGCTATGCGCAGAGAGAAAACCTTGCCGACATTGATCTTATGCGCCTTACGCAAGGCTATGCATCCCTTAGCGAATATGCGCGCCTTGCAGGCGTATATGAAGTGTTGGCGAGCCGTTATCCCACCAATGCGGAATATATCGCGAAACTGGCTGCCGCATACAAATCAG
Source organism: Patescibacteria group bacterium (assembly GCA_041645165.1). Lineage (NCBI taxonomy): Bacteria > Patescibacteria group bacterium. Next base: position 40,553 of record JBAZQN010000011.1, read on the forward strand.
CAGGGGATTACCCGCGCGCGCGCGCCATTGCGGCCAAAATGCTTGAGCTTAAACCCGACATGAAAGCTGACGTAGAATCATTTCTCGCGGAAATTGAACAGGCGGAAAAGGGCAGCCAATAGCTTTATGGCGATTTTTATGGTTCATAAAATAAAATTAAAAATAATAGCCTGCTTTTTTGTTTTTACCATTTGCATCGGCATTGATGGGTCAGGCACATCGCAATCAAGTTTAATGCATGACGAGCAGGAGGGGGTCATCCGCATGGCAGCAATTGCGGAAATCACTTCATCCGTCACGCGGACGCAAGCGACGGGTACCGTGGTCCCCAATGATCCTGATTTTTTTAAACAGGAATATTTGCAACGAATCAATGCGCCTGAAGCATGGGCGAGGAGCACGGGCGCAGAGAGCATTATTGCCGCGGTCATTGATTCCGGCATTGACATCGCTCATCCGGATTTGAAGGACAATATTTGGGTTAATTACCGGGAAATACCGGGTAATCACGTTGATGACGACGTCAACGGTTATGTGGACGATGTGAACGGTTGGGATTTTATCACCAACACATCAGATCCTAGCCCGAAGTTTACCGAGCCGTATTCAAAATTAGGAATTAATCACGGCACTATAGTGGCAGGAGTGCTTGCCGCGCGGGGAAACAACAGCATGGGCATCGCAGGCATCGCATGGAAGACGAAAATCATGGCGTTGAGAGTGCTTGATGGCGTCGGTGAAGGGCGCACTGATCAGGTAGCGGCCGCCATCAATTATGCGAGGGCAAACGGCGCACGTATTATCAACTTGAGCTTCGTCGGACATGATTCCAGCGTGACTATGACCCAGGCGATTTCTGATGCATGGAAAGCAGGCATTCTCATAGTCGCCGCGGCCGGTAATGAAGTGAGAGAAGGCATCAATCTTGACGTGACCCCTGCGTACCCCGTATGCCAGTCAGGCACGAATGGGGAGAATTGGGTATTTGGCGTGACCTCAGTCGATTTGGCGGACCGGCGCGCAAATTTTTCAAATTATGGCAGGCGCTGCGTGGACGTGGCAGCACCGGGCATGTCTGTGTATTCTACGGTGGTGTTTAGGCCATCGATCATGGGTTATGATGAACCTTACTCGGGCTGGTGGACAGGCACGTCTGTGGCGGTGCCGCAGGTCTCCGGTCTTGCGGCCCTTATTTGGTCCATAAAACCTACTTTTACTCTGAGTCAGGTTCAGGATATCATAAAAGAACAGGCGCAGGATATTGATAATAATAATCCGGAAATCGGCGGCCTTTTGGGGCGCGGAAGGGTGGATATGTATGCATCGCTTGAAAAAGCGATAGCGACCACCCCTGGGTCTAGAGAGGATTATCCCAAGATTTCATCAGGTCCTGCCCCCTCATTTATCATTGTGGCACAAAAGTCAGTGGAAGCGCCTGAGGTAAAGGTTTATAATAATAAGACAGAGCTTATAAAAAGTTTTTACGCCTACAATAAGGCATCACGCATCGCCGTCAACATTGCGGCCGCTGACCTAGACGGTGACCGTGAGCTTGATGTGGTGACAGGGGTAGGGAAAGGCGGCGCGCCGCAGGTGAATATTTTTTCGCTCCAAGGTGTCCTTAAGTCATCCTTTTATGCGTATAACCCGACCTATCTGCGGGGATTCAGCGTCGCCGCAGGCGATGTGGACGGTGACGGGTATAAGGAAATCGTGACCGCTCCCATGCCCGGCGGCGGGCCGCATATAAGGATTTTTTCTTTTGATGGGAGGCTGAAGAGCCAATTTTTCGCTTTTGAGGAAAGTACGCGGTATGGGACGAGTGTCGCGACTGGCGATATGGATGGCGATGGTGTGGATGAAATTATTGTGGGTTCTGGCCAGGGCAGGTCTGCAGCAGTGCGGGTGTTTACCTGGAAAGGGATTTTGAAGCGAGAACTCATTGTGTTCCCTGAATCTTTCGCGGGAGGTGTTTCTGTAGCCACTATCGATTTAGAAGGTGATAACAAAAAAGAGATTGTCGTGGGCGCGGGACCAGGCGGAGGTCCGCAGGTGAGGATCATCAATCAGGATGGCGGCGTTTTGATGCAATTTTTCGCATTTGCGCGGGCGTTTAAAGGGGGAGTACAGGTCGCAAGCGGCGATGTGAATCAGGACCGCCGTGATGAAATAATTGTAGGCGCAGGGACGGGTGGGGGACCGCAGGTGAGGGTATTTAATTCTTATGGTTCACTCATGACCCAATTTTTTTCTTTTGCGTCTAGTTATCGCGGCGGAGTAAACGTGGCCAGCGGGCAGTGAGGTAATTGAAAATCAAAATGTAAAATTCAAAACTCAAAATTATGGAGTCCCGCATTAGCGGGACGTAATACCATCATTTTGATTTTTGATTTTTGGATTTTAACTTTATTTATATGTCCGTATTTTACGTTTCAGGGAGGCCAAATATTATTGTGACCGGCGCGGCAGGGTTTTTGGGATCGCATCTTGTCGAGATGCTTCTCAAAAGCGCGAACGTGATCGGCATAGATAATTTTATCACCGGAGACGAACGAAATATCGACACCTTCCTTTCTGACCCTCATTTTGAATTTATCCGCCATGATCTGACCGTGCCCATTGATGTGCGGGTATTGCCAGAGCTTAAAAAATTTAAAGCAGCGGTTCAAGGAATCCAGCAGGTCTATCACCTCGCATGCCCGACCTCGCCAAAAGAATATAACCGCATACCGATTGAGACGCTTAATGCCAATGCCTATGCCACTAAAAATATGCTTGACTTGGCACAGCAGCATAAGGCAAGATTCCTGTTCACCTCCTCGAGTGCGGTCTATGGCGAACCGAGCGAAAATGCCCCGGTGCCGGAGAAGTGGTGGGGGTACGTCGACCCTGTCGGGCCTCGTTCGGCGTATAATGAGGGAAAGCGTTTTGCCGAAGCGATCTGCGCCAATTACCGGAATACCTACAGCATGGAGGTGGTAATTGTGAGGATTTTCAATACGTTCGGGCCGCGGATGAAGCTCAATGACGGCCGTTTAATTCCTGATCTTATACGGGCGGCATTCAGGAACGAGCCGTTGGTGATCAATGGAGATAAAAATGCGATTTCGACATTTTGTTATGTCACCGACATGATCGATGGCATATTGAAAGCGATGGAGGCGAATATGAATCAGCCGGTGAATCTGGGAAGCGATGACCCAAAACCGATCCGTGAAGTCGCAGAGATGATAGTGCGCCTTGCGAAGTCTACATCTATCATTGAATATCAACCGCACTTGCCCTATACCTCCCGCCAGCTTACCCCTGATATTGGGGTTGCGCGCAATGAATTAAGCTGGTGGCCCATGGTGGCGCTGGAGGAGGGATTGAGCCAAACAGTCGAATATATGCGCTCCATGACGCATGTGTATGATATTGAAAGAGAGTAGAAGGAAAATATAAATCGAAGTTCTAAATCCGAAACCCTAAACCCTAAACACCCCATCGACTCGGCTCAGGGTGACAAAGCGGTTGTCATGGTGAGCCGAGTCGAACCATGTTTAGAGTTTAGAGCTTAGAATTTAGAGTTTATTCAATATGCAAAAGTCAAAACATTATATCTTTACTTCAGAATCAGTAACCGAGGGGCATCCGGACAAAGTCTGCGACCAGGTGTCTGACGCCGTGCTCGACGCGATTTATAAAAATGATCCCTATGCGCGCGTGGCGTGCGAATGTTTGACTACGACCGGGCTGTTGGTGGTCGCGGGAGAAATCACGACGACCACGTATGTAGATGTCCCCGGCATCGCGCGCAAAGTTATCCGTGATATCGGCTACAACGATCCTGCCTACGGATTCGATGCTGATTCTTGCGGCGTGATTACCTCCATACATGAGCAAAGCCCAGATATCGCGCAAGGCGTGGTGGACGGCGAAGGGAAAAAAGGAGAAGGCGCCAGGGAAGTGAAAGGCGCCGGCGACCAAGGGTTGATGTTTGGATATGCCATCAGGGAAACAAAAGAGCTTATGCCCCTTCCTATCATGCTCGCGCACAAGCTCGCGCGCCGCTTGGCGCAGGTGAGGAAGGAAGGAGTGCTTCCCTATTTGCGGCCTGACGGCAAGACAGAGGTGGCGGTTGAATATGTCAATGGTAAAGCAGTGCGACTTGCCTCGGTTGTCATTGCGGCGCAGCACAATCCCGAGGTGGATGAGTTTACCGTGCAGAATGATGTGGTGCAGAAAGTCATTAAGCCTGTATGCGGGAAATTGTTTGACCGAAAAACGCAAGTATTTGTAAATGCCACGGGAAAATTCGTGATTGGAGGCCCTGCGGGCGATACCGGTCTCACCGGAAGAAAAATCATCGTGGACACCTACGGCGGGCACGGGGCGCACGGCGGCGGTTGCTTCTCGGGCAAAGACCCTTCCAAGGTGGATCGCTCCGCTTCCTATATGGCGCGTTACGTTGCCAAGAATATCGTAGCCGCACGGCTCGCGGACCGCTGTGAAGTGCAGTTGGCCTATGTGATAGGGGTAAAAGACCCGGTGAGCATACTCGTGGATACCAAAGGAACAGGAAAAGTGCCTGATGAGAAACTCGCAATGGCAGTGCGCGAAGTGTTTCCCTTGGATCCCGCGGGGATTATCAAGCATCTCAAACTTCGCCGTCCCATATACCTCAAAACCGCTGCCTACGGCCACTTCGGCCGCTTGGAACCTACGTTTACATGGGAAAAGACGGATAAGGTTAATCAATTAAAGAAGAGGTTAAAATAGATTTATGTCTAAGCAAGAGATTCCAGACGGCGGAACTTACGAGGAAGACATAGAAAAAAAAGAGCTGGAAAAACCAGTGATTCACTTTGTTTGTCAGCAAGGTAGTTCATCAGGTGAACTATGTAGAAAAGTGGAAGATAATATGGAAAGAAATATGGCAGAATTGAAGAAATTAATAAAGTTTAAGGTAGATCCATCTGACGAAATAGGTTTATACCCCACATTACAATATGTTATGAAATTATTAGACTCAAATCCAAATGACATTGTTGTTTTTTCCATAGGTAATATTTATGATGTTTTAAAAAAGGTAGAATCGTATAAATCCGATAAAGTCTGGTTGTCAAGTGTTGAAGAAATGGAGATTATTATTGAAAGGCTTCGTGCCGAATTGGCAAAAGAGCATAGCAGGCTTCTAAGTCTTCCAAAGTTTTATCCTATACTAACAGGAGCAGAAGAAGAAGAAGAAAAAGAGATACAATTATTGGCGGAGAAGATAGTAAATTTAGCTGAATTTTTAGCATCACAAAAAGTGCAGATACTGAAGGAAGAGGGGGATACACTCAAGATCAAAGAATAAAATTTAAAATTTATGGAAATAATTGTCACCGGCGGAGCGGGGTTTATCGGATCGCATGTTGTGGATGCGCTGATTGGGCGTGGATTTCAGGTAACGGTGATTGATAATCTTATTACTGGCAAGCGGGCAAACGTGCACAAAATAGCTAAGCTGATTAGGTTGGATGTCAGAAACCCTAAACTTAATAATTTATTTAAAACAATAAAACCTGTATACGTTTTTCATCTTGCAGCGCAAATGGACGTGAAAAAATCATTGAGAGAGCCGCTTTTTGACGCGAGTGTGAACATATTAGGATCGCTCAACGTGATTAAATCAGCTGCTGATGTTGGGGTGAAAAAATTTATCTTTACCTCAACTGGCGGCGCAGTCTACGGCGACACATCAATTATTCCCACACCCGAAACAGTACCCGAGGCGCCCATTTCACCATATGGGGTGGCAAAGCTCGCGGTAGATAAATACCTCCATCAATTTTGGCACGTTGCAGGCATGCCCTATGTGAGCTTGAGATTTGGCAACGTGTATGGACCGCGCCAGCGTGCTGACGGCGAGGCGGGCGTGGTGGCAATCTTTGCAGGAAGGCTCGTACGCGGATTGCCCTGCGCGATAAATGGGAGCGGTAAACAAACGCGCGATTTCGTATATGTGGGCGATGTAGTAGATGCGGCTATGAAGGCAATGTATAAACCTTTTGTGGGCACGGTCAACATTGCAACAGGGAAGGAATCATCGGTAAATACGGTATATATGTTGTTGGCGAAAAACATACAGACGCGTTTGAAGGCCACACATAATCCTGCGATTCAGGGGGAGCAAATGCGCAGCGTGCTAGATTGGAAAAAAGCGAAAAAAGTGCTAGGATGGAAGCCGAAGGTGAATTTAGAGGAAGGATTGAGGAGAACTATTGCATGGCATTGTCATAATGCAAAAATCAAAAATCAAAAATCAAAATGATAGATCAAAATTTATAAATTTTGTATTCTCATTTTGCATTTTGAGATTTACATTTTGATTTATGACTGTGGTAGTTGTAATTCCCGCTTTTAACGAATCTCGGACCATTGCCGAAGTTATCCATGGCTGTTTGCAGCACGCGAGTGAGGTCATGGTCATAAATGACGGTTCGTGCGATGATACTGCGCTGCGCGCGCGTCAGGCAGGCGCTGCTGTTTTTGAGCATATGGTGAACAGGGGATATGGCGCGGCATTGCAAACCGGCATACAGGCGGCGCTTATGCGCGGTGCGGACATCATCGTGACCATTGATGCGGACGGCCAGCATGAGCCGGAAGAGATCATAAAGGTTATTGAGCCGCTCCAAAAAGGCGAAGCTGATATCGTGATAGGCGACAGGTTCGGTACGCAGTCAAAGCGCGAAGGAATGAGTTTATTAAGAAAAGCCTACATTACCGCGGGGAACCTCCTCACATGGATCCTCTACGGCGTATGGCTCTCTGATACCCAGTCGGGATTCCGCGCTTATACGCGCAATGCGTTAAGAAATTTGCAGACTCATGCACAGGGTATGGAATTTTCTTCTGAAATCATTGGAGAAGCGGCTAGACTGGGTTTGAGAATTGCGACTATCCCCATCACAGTGCGCTATACTGACTATTCGATAGGAAAGGGGCAGAATATATCTACAGGTATTGGGACTGCATTTCGGCTGTTCTTAAGAAGAATTTTGAGATAATATAAAGCGTCGAGGTATAAGAAACAAGATACAAGAAACAAACATCAAGCTACAAGATACAATAACCAATATTGGTGTTTGTGAGTTGGTTATTGGTGATTATTTGATGATTGTTTCTTGGTAATTGATTATTTACATATGGTTTTCCAGATCATCGCGTGCGCGTTAATCATATTGATTGTGGGGCGGATCGCATGGCAATTCCGCCGAGGCACGATCAGCGGGAAAGAATTTTTCTTTTGGTCGTTTTTTTGGGTGCTTGCCGCGGCGGCCATACTCGTGCCCAACGCCTTAACCATGATCGCGAATATATTAGGCATCGGGCGGGGGACTGACCTCGCATTTTACGGCTCATTCGTCATCGTCGCCTATGTGCTCTTCAGAATTGTGGTACGGATGGATAAGATGGAAAGGGATATCACAAAAGTAGTGAGACATTTGGCGCTTGATGATACGCATCAGGTATCACGTATTAAGTATCAGGGGACTGACCGCGATACGCTTGAGAATCGTGATACGTAATACCTAATACCTAATACTTACTATTATCACCATGCCCCGCGTCGCCGTGATCATAGTCACCTATAATAGCGCCCGGTTCCTCCCGGAACTTTTCGTAAGCCTTAAGGCCATGCAGCATCCCGCCGGCGGGGTGCAGTTTATTTTTGTGGACAATGCTTCTGCCGATCACAGTCCAGAATTGGTACGCGAGGCAATGCCGGATGCGGCATTGGTTCGTGAAAAAGAAAATAGAGGATTTTCTGCAGGTGTGAATGCAGGCTTGAGGCACCCGTTGGCGCAAGGCGTGGAATTTATCGCGCTTCTCAATCCTGACACGGTGGTGCATCCGGATTGGCTCACGGCCCTCGTGAACGCGTTGGAAGGACAGCGTAAGGCTGTCTCTGCTCAATCTCTTATTCTTTACGCGCAGGATCGCGAGAAGGTAAATTCAGCGGGAAATAGTATCCACTTTTTAGGGTTTGGTTTTAGTCAAGCTAACGGGCAGTCCCGATCTGTCATTCTGAACGAAGTCCCGATACCATCGGGACGGAATGAGGAATCGCCCACGAATGTGGGCTCGCATACGCGAGAGATCCTTCGTCCCGATGCGCTTGGGACTCAGGATGACGTTAAACTCAGCACACATTTCATCACCTACGCGAGCGGGGCTGCAGTGCTGTACCGACACAATGCGTTGAAGGAAATTGGTTTATTCGACGAAAACCTTTTTATGTACCATGATGATCTTGACGTGGGGTGGAAATTTTTGTTACGCGGATACCAGAATATTTTAGTACCCTCCTCGATAGTTTATCATCATTACGAATTTTCACGCAGCATCCGGAAATATTACTGGATAGAGCGCAATAGGCTCTTGCTCCTGCTTACGCATTATAAATTCAGCACCCTGTTATTAATTTTACCCGCATTAATTATTCTTGAATTCGGGTTGATGTTTTTCGCGCTCTACCGCGGTTTTTTTGGCGCGCGACTGCGTGCGTACGTATGGATATTTGTTCATGTGCCTTTAATTATGAAAAAACATAAATACGTGCAGAATATAAGAACACAGCCTGATAAGGCCGTACTTGGATCATTTACCGGTGTCATTACTGACCAAGAGATAAGCAATCCTCTTGTGGAATATGTTATGAATCCGGTGTTTGCATTATATCTTGCCTTTCTCCGTTATGTTATACGATGGTAGGGGCAGAAAATTTTCTGCCCCTACAAGTGAATTTATGCCATACCGAATCGCGCATATCACCCCCGTGTACCCGCCTTATGCAGGCGGTATTGGGGTTGTGGCGAAAAATATGGCGGGAGGGTTGGCAGGAAGAAGATGGCAAGTGGAAACGTTTACGCCCACGTTGGATAACTCCACCCAACCTCCTCTTAAGTTAAGAGGAGGGGAAGGAGGAGTTATGGATAATAAAATAACGTATCTCAAACCATGGTTGCATGTGGGCAATGCGGCGCTCGTGCCGCAATTAAGGAAATTAGAAGGATACGATATCATTCATCTGCATTATCCTTTTTTCGGCGGGGCTGAATTTGTTCTTCTGGGTATAATTTTTCAACGATTTAATTCCGCGTTTTTCAGCGATAAGGCCACGCGTGACGTTCCGCGTAAGTCAGCGTTCATTTTACAATACCATCATGACGCAGACGCTAAAGGTTTGAAGGGGATGATGTTTAAACTTTATGACAGGATTGTGCTCCCGCGTTTGATCACGCGCGCCGACAGGGTGATCGTATCAGCGATGGATTATGCGCAACATTCACGCATTGCGAAATACATAAGCGATAAGTTTGTCGAAATACCGTTTGGGGTTGATGCGAAACGATTTGAACCGTTAGGTAGTCATTCTGAACGTAGTGAAGAATCTCCCGTGCATACGGGCACACCGCTGGCATTCGCCAGAGATCCTTCCCCCGACTCGCGGGGTCAGGATGACAAATCCGTTATTGTTCTCTTCGTCGGTTCCCTCGACCGCGCGCATTGGTTTAAAGGGTTAGAGGTATTACTTCACGCGTTCGCCATACTGAAACAAGAAAATGAACAAAATCGTTTAAAATCTACTCATTTAAACCCTACCCTAAATACCACGAGCCAACTTCGCCATAGTAGCCAAAGGCTACGTCGGCTGAATCGTGGTAATCCTGCCTGCGCAGGCAGGAGGGAGGGATTGAATTTGAAATGTTTGGTTATAGGCGAAGGTAATCTTAAAGAGAAATATAAAAAAATGGCACAAGATTTAGGGATTCAAGACCAAGTGCAGTTTTTTGGCAACGTGTCTCAAACGCAATTGCCTGATTATTACCGCAACGCGGACCTTTTTGTGTTTCCTTCGGTATCGCGCGCGGAAGCATTCGGATTGGTGGCGCTTGAAGCAATGGCGTCAGGTTTGCCCGTCATCGTAAGCGATCTGCCGGGAGTGCGGACGCTGGTGGAAGAGGGGATAAACGGATTTAAGGTGCCTGTGAATGATCCACGTGCGTTGGCGCGACGCATTCAGGATCTGATTGAAGATAAGTCACTACGCGGCAGTATGGGACAAAAAAGCAGAGAAAAGGTTTTAGAGGGTTATACATGGGATAAGGCTATTGACAAGATAGAGAGAGTGTACTTAGATATGTTGGTAAATAAACCATGAAATAGCATTTTCACAAAATTTGAGAGGAGGTGAGGAAGTTGAAAAAGTTCCCACTTTTTCTAATATTTCTGTTGTTGCTAGGTGGTTGCAAGGAGGAGGAGAAGAAAGAAAAGCAGCAAGATCAGCAACAACAGCAAGAGAAGGAGCAGGAATATACGGGGAAAGAATTAGATGTGTAGCTCCTTCTTTTAAAAATGCGGCAGGGGTAATTGACTTGCCGCGGCTTTCTTAGATGAGAATGCATTTATCCTTTAAGAAAGCTTAGGAACTTTGAAGTAGTGAGAGCTTCATGATGCAATTCAGGGGCTCTTTTATTTATGCACATTGTTGGATTATGAAGAGTGTTATAAGGTGAAGTAATAAACCAATGTAGTTGATATCGAACCTTTACAATGGAGGTCATTATGTCCCCGAGAGAGAAGATTGTTGTGAGGGGGATCGTAACATTAGTTTTATTAGTTGGGGGTGGTTGGTGTTTGGTATGTGATTACCTCATGCATAAGTATGAGGAGTCACAAATTGGTACAACGTCGACATGGGTGGGGTCGACTGGTACCGTTAATTCACTAGATCTTCCTGAATTAGATAATTTCCAAGCACAGGAGGATCTCGAGATGTTCATCCAGCGTCATGAGCTGGCGGACATCCTCCACCGACGGGAATGCTACAGGGTGGCGTTCCCTCATGGAGAGCGACCGGATAGTACAGTCGAGTGGCGTGGGCACAGGTCCGATCGTGGCCTTTTCCTTCTTGGGCCACCAACGGGGAGGACCGAACTCTATGAGGAGGGCGGTGAGTGTTATTATATTTTCACCGTTACCTCATTTGCTTCACAACGTTACTTCCTCCCGGGAATAACGATATTCAACGGGTCGCTCTGGCCCGGAGATTACCTTTTCGTTTTTTAAATCCCGCCGATTTTTTAAAGGAGGAAAACCATTTTCCTCCTTCTGCCCTAGGAGATAAGTTAATTTGTCTTTTAAGGCGGGATTTAGAGAGATGGAGAAGGTTATGGTATACCGTCCTCGCGCATACGAGCCCACATTCGTGGGAGATTCTTCACTACGTTCAGAATGACGATAGGAAGGGTATAAGGGTGTTTTTATAGAAGAGAGTGTAGTAAGACACTCTTTTTTGATATACAATGATAATGTTATGCCCCGTAATACAACATCCAAGAGGGAGGCATAAATTTGAAAAATAGAGAATGGATTTACTAGGGGAGTCTCGGCGAGTGCATTAAGTGGTTCTTTCCTCGCCTCCCTCATCGATCGCCATACTAATGCCAAGTTTTTTGCGTAACATTTCATCTTAATCTCATTTATCCATCATAATCATTTTACGCCGTTTGTGTGGCGTTGGATGTTGATATACGGGGTATGAAAGTATTACTTATTAATCATCTTTATCCCGAAGGCGGGGGCGCAGAAGCGGCGGCGAGAGGATTGGTGCAATTCCTTAAAGTACAAGGGCATGAGGTCGCGGCGCTTACCTTAGGTGATGATACAGCAAAGGGTGGAATGAGCGGACGTGATGAAGGTGGCGTTCAAATATATTCTTATAAAACTTTAAGCCGCCGTTTTTCAGAGAAACTGATCGTTTGCTTATTCTACGATCGCCCGCCTGCCGCCGCCTTTCATGAGGCTACTATATGTAATGATTTATCTAAAACAAAGCGTGTTAATAGAAGAACTAATAATAGGCTATGGCGGGCAGGTAGTATATGCAAACGAGTATTTTTCAGAGCAGGGGCATTTTTGTGCGACTGGATTAATTTGAACGGCCCCTTAAAGGCTTTGCGATTAATACAGAAATTAAAACCAGATGTGGTGCATACGCACAATCTGCGCGGGATGGGGATGCTCCTGCCTCTTTTTATCCGATTTGGCAAAGGTAATGCGCGGTGGATCCATACGCTCCATGATATCCAATTAGTTTATCCCAGCGGCGTGGTGAGGAATTCGAAGTCTGCGCAGATATATGAAATTATCAGAAAGATATATGAGCAACAGCAGAGGTTGGTTTGGGGTTCGCCGAATGTGGTGGCGTCGCCATCTGATTTTTTAAAAAAGTTTTACGCGGAAAGAGGATTTTTTAGGAAATCGAAATTTGAGGTAATTCCTAATGTGATAATGGGTGCGGCGCAAGGAGATGAAGAGATGGGGGAGGGGAAGAATTCTATTTCGTTCATTGGCGCGTTGGAGGAGAGTAAAGGAATACAGATTCTCCTTGAGGCTGCGCAAAGGGTGGGACAGGAATTTCAGCAACGCGCGTTTACCTTAGATATCGTTGGCGACGGGTCATTGAGGAACAAATTGGCAGCACAATATGCGCGATTCCCGTGGATTCGGTTTCGCGGTGCGTTAAAAGACAAATCATTAAAGGATATTTTTGCACGCGCTTTGGTCACCGTTATTCCCTCACTGACGCTGGAAAATGCGCCTATGGCAATCCTTGAGAGTTTTCATTTTGGCGTACCGGTTATCGCGAGCCGCATCGGCGGTATTCCCGAATATGTGAAAGAAGGGGAGACGGGTTGGCTGTTTAACCTTGGGTCTGTTGATGAGTTAGCTGCATTGTTAAGAAAAATTATTAATGAAGGAGTTTCCGAAGAGATTTCCCGAAATTGCCAGCGCGTGTCGGTTGATTTGGGCGTACAGGCATATGCCGGCCATGCTGCGCTCTATAATTCGTCATAATGCGTATTTGGGAAGGTATCTCATACGTACGCGCTCACTGTCCATCAACACCCCCACCACACCTCCCCCTTTATATCATCAAGATATGGCGAAGCCATAGGGGGAGGACAAGGCGTGTGGTCTCCCCCTTAGGCGCCGTAAAAAAATAACATATCCCGCCATCTACGCCGTACGTCAACAAAATAAGGACAAACCTATGGGACAAGTGAAATGTTATTTTTTTAAGCGCCCTTATCAAGGGGGAGATCAAGAGGGGGGTTTAAACCGCGAGGATGGCGATGCCCCCAGTGAGCGCGTACATCTCATACCTCTTGACAAGGGGTATAATGCTCAATATACTGCAATTAGCACTCTAACCATGCGAGTGCTAATCCCTTAAAGAGTATAATATGCATAAGTATTTTGTTATTTGACGGGTATGGACGAACGGCAAGGCACACTTCTCTCGCATTTAATAGAAGAATATGTGGAGACCATCGAACCGGTGGGATCCAAACTGCTTGCAGAAAAATATGAGATGTCGGTAAGCCCCGCGACTATCCGCAATGACATGGCCGTGCTTGAAGAGGAAGGGTATCTCTCCCAGCCGCATATTTCTGCGGGAAGAGTGCCCACAGAACGGGCGTATCGCTATTGGATCACGCATGGGGAGGCTAAACCGGTTGAGAGAAAAGAACGGTCAATGTACGAGCGGGTATGGCATGAGGATGGCGAAGCCGCAAGCTTCAAAGCAATCGCGCGTGCCCTGTCAGAGGTATCAGAGAATGCCGTAGTGGTCGCGTTTAGCCCCGAAGATTTTTATTATACTGGTTTGAGCGCACTTTTTGCACAGCCGGAATTTGAAGAGCAAGGATATGCGGTGTCGCTTGCGAAAGTCATTGACCATTTGGACCAGATTTTAGGCAGGCTCGTGAAGGAGATGAGCGAACATCAGACGCTTTTGGGGAGCGATAATCCATTTGGCGATGCGTGCGGATTTGTCGGCACGTCATATTCGAGGAAGGCGAAACAGAAAGGATGTATCGGCATCTTAGGCCCTCTGCGCATGCATTATCCCAGAAATATTGCGCGGATTAGGCTGATATCGGAATTGATCAACAGTTAGTATTTTGTATAGTGCATTGCTATTCAGATTCCGATTTTCAACGTCATTCCCGCCCCGTATCGCGGTACGGGGCAAGCTCCGGCGGGAATCCAGACGCCGTCCTCGACCGAGATCGGGGAAAATCAAAAGAAAACACCGATTTTTTGTTTGTTTTTTGTCTGGATTCCAGATCAGGTCTGGAATGACATTATCGGAATTAGGTTAACAATTTAGTATAATAAAAATTATGGATGATGCACCATCTCAAAACGCAACACCACAGGCAGCTGCACAGCCGGACTCGGGCCACTCGCCATCGGACATCATTACCATGAGCAATGAAGAATATGAAAAATTAAAAACGCAGGCCGTCGAATACCTTGACGGATGGAAACGCGCGAAAGCCGATTATATAAATTTTAAAAAAGAAACAGAGGAGCGCCAGAGTGAATTTATAAAATTTTCCGCCCAAGCCGCACTCATGGGGTTTATCCCCCTCTATGACCATTTGAAGGGCGCATTTGCGCATCTGCCGCCGGAACGGAATAAGGATCCATGGATTGACGGAGTGCTCAAGATTAAGCAGGAATTTGCTTCATATTTGCGCGATGCGGGCATAGAAGAAATTCTTACCATAGGTAAACCATTTGATCCGACTAAACATGAATCAGTAGGCATTGAGATTGAAAAAGAGGCGCCTGTCCATACGGTGGTCAAAGAAATAAAAGGAGGTTATACCCTGTATGGGAAAGTGATTATTCCCGCGCAAGTGGTCATCAGCGAACAAGTACCGTTACCATAAAGTTTTTATATAATCCTCTCCTGCAAATACCCAGTACACACTGCTTGTATGAAATGTGCCTCTCGTAAGAATTAAATGGTAACGGCACAAGGAGAGCGATCAGGCACTGCAACAACAAAGGCCGAAACAAATGAAAAATCCCAAACCTGAAATCCCAATATAAATTGGAATTTAAGATTTATTTGGAATTTGTCCCGCACCTTGAATCTTTTTTTCTAAGGTAAGCGGGATCCCGCCGGAGCGGGAGATATTAAGATTTGGAATTTAATAAGGTATTTTTTCCAATTCAGTTTATTATTGAATAATCTCTCTGGCGTGCACCAGTGAGAATTAAAGGAGGCAGTATGACTCTTATTCCATGGCGTCCCATGGTCGAACCCTTCGACGATATGACGAGGTTTTTCGACGATATGTGGCCTACGGGGACTTTTCGGTCCTTGGCAGGCATGGTTCCCGCGATCGATGTCTACGAGGATGTGGACAATGTGTATGTGGAGACACCGCTTCCCGGCGTGGATCCGGAAAAGGTTACGGTATCGGTAGAAAATGACGTCCTTACCATTGAAGGGAAATCTCAGCGCAAGACAGAGGTGGAGGATAAAAAGTTCTATCGTAAAGAGGTGAGCTATGGCAGTTTCCACCGTGCAGTGGCGCTTCCGTCCGCAGTAAAGGGCGAAGAGGCAAAAGCAACCTATGAGAAAGGCGTGCTGAAAGTTGCGATTCCGAAAGAAGAGCGCGCGAAACCGAAGACGGTCAAGGTGGAGGTGAAGTAATAGTGAGGGGTTGGAAGAGTAGAGAAGTTAGAATCTAGAAGCTGGAATTTAGGATTTGAAATTTAATTTTCCTCGATTTCGATTTTGGCGTGCACTCTCGTGATATCCGCGGGAGTGACGGGAGGATCGAAAGAACATTTTATCAGTGATCAGGCGTATGACACCAAAAGAAAACAATAAAAATGAAGCATTGATGCTTTTACGGGAATGCCCTTCATGCCGTTCGCGGTATACCCACACATCGGTACAGGTGCTTTCTGCCAATGAGAAAGGGTCGCTGGTATCGTTTACCTGCGGTGAGTGCCGACTTGATGTCTTGGTAGCGGTATCGCCGATGCCTTTCGGGCTGGTGGGCACTGGGATGCCGACTGACTGCGCGACCGACGAAGTGATGAGATTTATGGATTCAAACGAAATTACCGAAGATGATGTGATAGAGGCGCATACGTTGCTTGAAAATCCGAAATCCTAAATCCGAAATCCTAAACAAGCTCAAAACACAAAATTCGAAATATTCCTATCCCTTAATATTTCGATGATTTGAATCTCGAATTTTGGATTTGTTTAGGGTTTAGAGTTTAGAATTTAGTATTTATATATTTGAGTATGTCAAAAATTATAGGCATAGACCTCGGTACTACCAATTCAGCGGTTGCCGTCATTGAAGGCGGCAGCCCAAAAATATTAGAAAACAGCGAAGGCGCGCGCACCACGCCCTCCGTTGTGGCCGTCAATAAGAACGGCGAGCGGTTCGTGGGGATGACGGCGAAACGCCAGGCAGTCACCAATCCCCAAAATACCATTTACTCGGTAAAGCGCCTTATCGGGCGCAGATACGATGACCCCGAAGTGCAGCGTTCGCAAAAAACCCTGCCTTACAGAATCGTGAAGTCGGGTGAAGGCGTGAAAGTGGCCATGGCAGAGAAGGAATATTCCCCACAGGAGATTTCCGCAATGATTTTGCAGAAGATCAAGGCGGACGTGGAGGCAAGACTGGGCGAAAAGGTGACGGAGGCGGTGATCACCTGCCCGGCGTATTTTGACGATTCGCAGCGTAAAGCAACGAAAGAAGCAGGCGAGATCGCGGGATTTACCGTGAAAAGGGTGCTCAATGAACCTACGGCTGCGGCGCTGGCGTATGGATTCCAGAAGAAGAAGGATGAAAAGATCGCCGTGTATGATTTGGGCGGCGGCACCTATGACATTTCCATTCTAGAAGTATCCAGCGATACCGTGGAGGTAAAGGCCACCAACGGGGACACGCACCTTGGAGGGGATGATTTTGACCAAAGGGTCATTGATTGGATTATTGCAGAATTCAAGAAGGATCAAGGCATCGACCTTTCGAAAGACACGCTCTCGCTCCAGCGCATCAAAGAGGCCGCGGAAAAGGCGAAGATCGAGCTGTCCACGGCCATGGAAACGGAAATTAACCAGCCGTTTATCACCTCTGGCGCTGACGGCCCAAAGCATCTGCTCTTGAAGCTGACCCGGGCGAAATATGAGGATCTGGTGGGCGATCTGATTGAAAAAACCAAAGAGCCGATGAAGAAAGCATTGAGCGACGCAAAGCTCACCGTGAAGGACATTGATGAAATTGTCATGGTGGGAGGAATGACGAGAATGCCCAAAGTATTAGCGATGGTGGAAGAGTTTTTCGGGAAGAAGCCGCATATTGGCGTAAACCCCGATGAGGTCGTGGCGGCAGGCGCGGCGGTTCAAGCAGGCATCATGCAGGGTGAGGTGAAAGACGTATTACTGCTTGATGTGACTCCTCTTACGCTCGGCATTGAAACGCTGGGCAGCGTGGCCACGCCTATCATTCAGAGGAATACCACCGTCCCGACGAAAAAATCACAGGTCTTTTCGACCGCCGCTGACGGGCAAACCTCCGTGGAGGTGCACGTGGTGCAGGGAGAGCGCCCCTTAGCGCACGATAATAAGAGTTTGGGGAAATTCATTCTTGACGGCATTCCTCCCTCGCCGCGCGGGATCCCGCAGGTTGAGGTTACCTTTGACATTGACGCGAACGGCATACTCCATGTCACCGCAAAAGATCGCGCCACGGGCAAAGAGCAGAAAATCACCATCACCGCGTCCACCGGCCTTTCCAAAGATGAGATTGAGCGGATGAAAAAAGAAGCGGAAGCGCATGCCGTTGACGACGCGAAAAAGAAAGAGCAGATCGAATTAAAGAATACTGCCGACAGCATGGTCTATACCACCGAAAAGACCTTGCGCGATGCGGGCGACAAGGTATCGGCAGAGGTGAAGAAGGGGATCGAGGAGAAGGTGGAGGCGCTCAAAAAGGTGAAAGACGGCGACGACACCGATGCGATAAAGAAGGCAACCGATGCTCTCTCTCAGGAAATCCAAAAGGTAGGCGAACAGCTTTATAAAGCCGCCGCGGAAGCGAAAGGAAATACGGAGGGAGAGGTGAAGGCAGAAGATAAACAGGAGGATAAAAAAACTGTAGATGCGGAGTACAAGGATGTGAAGGATGATAAATAATGACGTATCCCGTATTATGTATTACGTTATGTCGTGATATCTATATACGTAATACCTAATACCTAATACCTAATACTTCAACCACTATGATTGATAATAAATCGGGACAAACACAGATTCAAATTCGTGCGTCAGACGAGGTGTTGCGAGGCTTGTACGCCAACGCGATGCAGGTGGTGCATACTAAAGAAGAGTTCATAATTGATTTTCTTAATCTCTATCCGCACCAAGGGCTTGGAGTAGTGAATGCGCGGGTGTTGACCTCGCCGGGGCATGCGAAAAGGATTGTGGCCGCGCTCGCGGACAATATTAAGAAATATGAAGCGCAATTCGGCGCGATAGAGGCGGCGCAAGAGCCTGCGGAGGGCAAGGAGATGGGATTTAAGGCATAACTTCGTTCGTCCTGGACAATTTTCTCGGCGGCGCGATCTAGCAGCTTGATGCGCCAGACCGCCTCGTAAATTGCCAGGACTCACTTTTAGGGAGGATATATAGATCTCACACTATGACATGGCACTGCGCTTAAGGCAGACCGCGATTCTTGTTGCGGAACTCGTCCCGCTATGCGGGACTCAAACAGTCCTCACGGCGAACACTGTCTCCCCGCCAAAATAAGGCGGGGAGAGTAGTTGGTGGAGGTACGATTCACAAGATTTTTAAGTGAAGTATTATATGGCAAAAGATTACTATAGTATTTTGGGTGTTTCTAAGAATGCCAGTCAAGAGGAGATCAAGAAGGCATTCCGCAAGCTCGCGCACCAGCATCATCCAGACAAGGGCGGCGGCAATGAAGAAAAGTTTAAAGAAATAAATGAGGCATATCAGGTGCTCTCTGACACACAGAAGAGAGAGCAGTATGACCAGTTTGGCACGACGTTTGAAGGAGGGACGGGGGGCGGTGCACAATGGCAGGATTTTGCGCAAGGAGGGCCTTTTGGAGGGTTCCGCACGAACGTGGATTTTAATGATATCGGCGACCTGTTCGGCGATATGTTCGGTTTCGGGTCTGGGGGGCGGGGAAAGCGGGGACGCAAGCGCAAGGAAGGAAGGGACTTGGAAATCGATACCACCATAGAATTCATAGATGCGGTGCGCGGAGTGACGAAGCGCATCACGCTTGAGAAATTGCAGGAATGCGAGTCGTGCCGCGGATCAGGGAGCGAGGGAAAGGGCGGAGTGAAAACCTGCAGCACATGCGACGGCGCAGGCGTGGTGGAGCAAGCCCAGCGTACCTTTTTTGGCACGTTCACTTCGCAATCAGTGTGCCCCGCGTGCCATGGCGAAGGAAGCGTCATAGAAAAGCCATGCGGCAAGTGCCGCGGTGAAGGCCGTGTGCTCAAAGAACATGCATTTGAAATAACCATTCCGCCGGGCGTGGCAGAAGGCACCACCCTGCGCATGGAAGGGAAAGGAGAGGCAGGCGTGCGGGGTGCCTCGGCGGGGAACCTTTTTATCACGGTGCATATAAAACCTGACAGCCGCTTCCGGCGGGAACATGACGATATCCACAGCGACGCGAGCATCACTTTGCCGCAGGCAGCGCTTGGCGATTCGATGAGAGTGCCTACCGTGGATGGGCTGGTGGAAGTGAAAATCCCTTCAGGCACGCAGTCAGCCACGGTGATACGCTTGAAAGGCAAAGGCATACCGCACCTTGAATCCGCGGGAAGGGGAGACCATTTATTGCATGTCACGGTTGCGGTACCCACGCGTTTAAACAGGAAACAGAAAGAGCTTTATGAGGCGCTTGCGAGGGAAGAGGAGTAATACCTCGTAACTTAATGTCAAAATCCAAATGTCAAATAAATGTCCAATATTCAATTCCCAATGACCAATTTTCGGATTTGAGGGTTTGGATTTTATTGGAAATTTGAAATTGGGATTTGGGATTTAACGACACAGAGGAGACCATAATGATTTTGTACCTGTTATATTTTATGGTATAATAATTATCGTGGACACTTTTATATCGTCACTTACCCAAGCGATACGCCAGATTGATTTAACCACGCCGTCGTGGGACGTGTTTGTACTCCTTTTTTTCCTCATAGGAGTTTTTTTGTATGGGATTGCGTTGGGGAGGAATAAGGTCATAATCATTTTGCTTTCCTTGTATTTTTCCTTGGCGATTTTCGAAGTGTCTTCATTTGTGCGGACTCTAGGCACTACGTTTTTCCATGATAATCCTTTTGGCGCGCTCTTCACCTTTTTTATCCTCTTTCTCCTTACGTTCCTCGTGGTCGGCCAGTCGGGCGCGGGCAGGTCGCTTGCAAACGATGCGGTGGGGTCATTCTGGCAGACGATTATTTTTTCAATACTCCAAGTGGGGCTTACCATTTCCATCGCGCTGCTTCTTTTGCCTGCTTCGCTGCAGCTCAGATTCTCTCCTACGATCCTTAATGTTTTTATAAACCCTGTAGGGCAATTTTTATGGCTCTCACTTCCCATTGTGTGTCTGATTCTCACAAGAACCAAGAGCAGTGCATTGAAGGTGTAAATTACTATTATAATAAATCTCCCCTCGTATGAGGGGAGATTAGTATTTGTAATGAATGGTTACTTTCTTTTTATAACTTGTCCTTCAGGAGTATCCTCGATGATATAGCCTTTTGCAGTAAGAGTCTTCCTTAAAACGTCGGCATCGGCGAATTTTTTTTGTTGCCTTAAAAGTTCGCGTTGTGCCACCAGCTCTCTTATATCCTCTGGCAAATCCTTAAGGTCTATTCTCGCGCTTACTGCGTGTGCCAAGTCTAGTCCGAGTATAGCATCAAATTTAAGCAGGCTCGCTTTTTTCGCGGCAGCTGGATAGTCAGATTTTATAAGATCCCATACTACCGAAAGCGCTTGAGGGAGGTTCAAATCGTCATTTATCGCGTCCATAAAACGCTGCTCATATTCTGCACATCCGATTTTAGGCTCATCCAGTAGTGCTGTTGTTTCTTTTAGATTTTTAAGCGCGGTTGCAGCGGCATCGAGCGCTTCCCATGAAAAATTTAATTTCTGCCGGTAATGGGCTGTAAAGGTAAAGTAGCGGTATATGAGCGGATCGTAACCCTTATCTATGAGAGTCTGTAGCCGGAGGAGATTGCCTTCTGATTTTCCCATTCTCCCCTCGTTAATTTGCAAAAATTCTCCGTGCACCCACCAGCGCGCGAGGGGCTTTCCTGTAGCCGCTTCTGCTTGCGCGATTTCATTGGTGTGATGGACGGGAATATGGTCAATGCCGCCCGCATGGATGTCAAACGTTTCCCCCAGGTATTTCATGCTCATGGCAGAGCACTCGATGTGCCAGCCGGGGAACCCTATGCCCCAGGGAGAGGGCCATTCCATTAACCTTTTGTGATGTTTTTCATTATCTGCGTTGATCTGCGTTTTCGATCTGCGTTGATCTGCGTCGTGTGAAAATTTCCACAATGCAAAATCGGTCGGATTTCTTTTGCCCTTTACCATCTCAATTCTTGCGCCCGCCCTAAGGCCTTCGATATCAAGCCGTGCCAGCGCGCCATAGTGGGGGAATTTTGAAGTGTCAAAATAGACACCATCGCCAGCCACATAGGTAAAACCTTTCTGCTCCAATTTTTGGATGAGCTCGATTTGTTCTTTAATATGGTCAGTCGCCTTGCACCAGATATTGGGCTCAATAATATTGAGGCTCTTCAGGTCTTCCTTGAACGCGTCCGTATAGTACGCGGCAATTTCCCAGACTGTCTTGCCTTCGCGTCGCGCCCCTTTCATCATCTTATCTTCACCCTCATCTGCGTCTGACGTGAGGTGTCCCACATCAGTAATATTCATGACGTGGTTCATTTGGTAGCCATTTGCCGTTATGACCCTTTTAAGAATATCTTCAGTGATGTAGGTCCTCAAATTGCCGATATGCGCATAGTCATAGACCGTGGGGCCACAAGTATAAAGACCCACGTGAGGGGGATTAATGGGTTTGAATTCTTCTTTTTTACGCGTAAGGGTGTTGTAGAGCTTGAGCATGTATTTAAGAATAAAGAATTCAGAAGCTAGAATCTTGATACTATCATACCACCATTTTTATAATTTATCTAAAGCCTGTTCTAGGTCCATAATAAGGTCCTTCATATCTTCAATCCCCACGGACATGCGGATAAGGGTGTCTGAAATGCCAAGCTGCGTGCGCAGTGCGGACGGGAGGGAAGCGTGCGTCATGCGCGCGGGGTGCTCGATAAGCGATTCCACCCCCCCGAGGCTTTCTGCCAGGGAGAAAATGCGAAGCGATGACAAGAATTGCTTTGCATCGTCGAGGCCTCCTTTGAGTTCGAAAGAGATAATTCCGCCGAATCCTGTCATTTGCTTTTTGGCGAGTTCGTATTGCGGATGACTCGGAAGCCCCGGATAAATGACGCGGGCAATGTGAGAGTGGCGCGCTAACCGCAGCGCGATCTTCCGCGCATTTTTTTCATGCTTTTCCATACGGAGCGCGAGCGTTTTTATACCCCGCAGCACGAGCCAGCAATCGAAGGGAGAAGGCACGGCACCGGCGGCATTTTGGATAAATTTAAGCTGCTGATACACATCGCTGCGGTTCGTGATAACTGCGCCTCCTACTGCGTCACTATGCCCTCCGATGTACTTGGTGGTGCTATGGAGAGAAATATCCGCACCCAATGAGAGCGGCTTTTGGAAATAGGGCGAGGCAAACGTATTATCCACTACCACGAGCGCGTCAGGATTTTGCTTCTTGGCGCACGCGGCGATCTTTTGGATGTCGCAGAGTTTCAGGAGGGGATTGGTGGGTGTCTCCAACCATATCATTTTTGTTCGTTTCGAAATGAAATCCGTTATCGTTTCCGGCGATGAAAGATCCGCATAGGAAAATGTGATATCGAATTTAATGGCAATCATGTCAAACAGCCGCCGTGTGCCTCCATAGAGATCATCGCAGGCAATCGCCTCATCTCCGTGTTTTAAGAGTTTCATCACGCTATCAATCGCCGCAAGGCCTGAAGCGAAGGCAAGGCTGTGCGCGGCATATTCAAGGCTCGCAAGCACCAATTCAAGCGCATGGCGCGTGGGATTGCCTGTCCGGGAATATTCGTATCCCTGGGTAGGAGATTCCACCTCCTTGCGGGCGAACGTCGTTGCCATATGAATCGGCACCACGACATCGCCGCTCCCTCCTTCTTTGAGGTTTGGTTCTTGGCCAATGTGTATTGCGCGGGTAGCAAATTGCATAGTGGGAGAAAGAGACCTCCCCATCCCCTCCTTGCTAAGGAGGGGACTTGAGGGGCGGTTTCCTTAATTCGAATAGTAATTCTTTGTAAGATATGCGCGTCCTGAATCAGCGATGATAAATACGGCGAGATCATCCTTGGCGAGCTTTCGCGCATATTGCCGTACGGCATACGCGACTGCGCCGCTCGAGGGACCCATGAGAAGCCCGAATTTTTTCGCCATCACTTTCAGCATGCGAAGCGCCTGCTTATCAGTTATCGGTATCATTTTATCTATCACTTCAAGGTTAAGGATTGGCGTATCATGGTCTATTCCCATACCCTCGATTTGGTAGGGTTTCGGATTTCCTTTGGTAGAAAAATATGAGTGCGCCGCATCCACCCCGAACACTTTAACTTTCGGGTTTTTCTTTTTAAGATATTTTCCGGTACCGGAGATCGTGCCGGCAGTGCCTGCTGCCGCAAAAAAATGGGTAAGTCTGCCTCCTGTCTGCCGCCATACTTCCGGGCCGGTGGAGCGATAATGCGCTTCAACATTAGTAAAGTTAAAATGCTGGTCAGGCATAAATGAGCCCGGGGTTTCGTGCGCAAGTCTTTTTGCCACAGCCCAACAGCCTTGAGGGTCGTCGTAGCGCTCTACGGCGGGGCACACCACTAATTCTGCGCCATAGGCAAGGATGGTGTTTTTCTTTTCCGCGCTTGCTTTTTCAGAGACCGTGATGATGACGCGGTATTTTTTTATCGCGCCGATCATGGCGAGTGCGATTCCCTGGTTGCCCGAGGATGCTTCAATAATCGTTCCGTTTGGCCGCAACATTCCTTGCCTTTCGGCGTCCTCAATCATCGCAAGAGCGCTCCTGTCCTTGATGCTTCCGCCAGGATTGAGATATTCGAGCTTTGCGTATATTGCCGCACGGCTCTCAAAATTGATTTTTACAAGGGGAGTGTTGCCTATTATTGAGAGGATGTTGTCATGGTATTGCATAATGGTATCAATTGGTATAAATAAAAAACACTCATTTTTAGAGTGTTCCCTTGAGAAACGGCGAGGTTCTTATCTTATGCGGGACAAGCGTTTACCTCACCCTTTTCCAAGGGAGCGCCGGAACAGCAACAGGATGAGGCTATGGGATAATGCATAAGAGAGATCAAGCTGATGACAGGTTAACACAAGTCGGGACAAGAGGCAAGCGCCGTGGTTGCATGTGTTCAGTATTTTCCAAAAAGAGCCAAATGAAACCGCCCCTCAAGTCCCCTCCTTGCTAAGAGCTTGCCCCGTGTTTATCACGGGGAGGGGATGGGGAGGTCTCCTTTGAGAAAAGATGAATAGTTACCTATGGTTTTAGAGCCATTTTCTTCGCTTGAAAAATACTAACATGAAGATTCCTAATACCGCCATGCCGCTGATGACATACCAAAACGCGTCGGGATGTGCGCGCAGGGGAATGATTTCGAGATTCATGCTAAAGATGGAGGCGATAAGGGTCAGGGGGAACACGATCACCGCGAAGGCGGTGAGCACGCGCATGGCTTGGTTGGAGCGCGTATTGATGAGCGATGCGTGCGCGTCATGCATCGCGTTGACGGTGTCCTGGTAATTCGCGAGCGTGTCCCAGATTTCTTTCGTGTGGTCTACGAGTCCCTCAAAGTACGCGCGGAACTTATGGGACGCGGGGAGCGCATTTGATTCCATCAGCTTTTGAATGACATATTTATGCGCCTGCATGATTTTTCTGAAATTGACGATATTCCGCTTCAGGATGAGGATTTCAGAAATAACTTCTTTTTGGTCGTCGGAAAGGATGTTCCCTTCCACCGCATCGATATCAAGCGACACATGGTTGAGCATGGGGTATGTTGAGATCAGGAGGCGGTTGAGGAGCTCATAGAGCAGGCTTGGCACGGTTTCGCTCATGTGGTTGGTTCGCGCTTGCAGGTCCCTGTGGCATTGGTCAAAAAATTCAATGATGGTCGGATGGCGGTTGTCATGGATCGTAATCAAATAATTCGCACTGATAAAAAAATCAATTTCCACCGGTTCTATCCTGCGCGTTTCCCTGTTGTAAATGGGGAATTGCAGGATGAGGAATGTGTATTCCGGGTACGTCGCGATTTTCGGGCGCTGGATGGGAGGAAAGCAGGCTTTCAGGTCGAGGGGGTGGAAGCTGAATTCTTCGGCGAGCATTTCCAGCTCAGCATTGCCAAAACGGGGGACGTCAATCCACCGCATTTTTTTGGTTTTTATAATGTTGGCGTGAAGCATGGGGTGGGCGTTCAGGAATCGGCGATTTTTTCGGGCAGACGATCCAACAGCCGGTGACGCCTAGCCCTGCAAAAATTGCGATTCCTTCGCTTATAGGAAATTCGTATACTTACATTTATGTTTTGGATTACTTATATTGTATGGTAAAATAAGGGATAAGTACATACTAAGTCTTGTACAATACATAATGAGCCCCAAATGAAAACCGATTCCACCGCATAACGAGCCCCAAACCCTGTGGATAGCTCTGGCGGCAGGCAAGGTCTTCAAACCAAAAGTGCGAGTCACCATACTG
>JBAZQN010000012.1 GCA_041645165.1 Patescibacteria group bacterium
CAGTATGGTGACTCGCACTTTTGGTTTGAAGACCTTGCCTGCCGCCAGAGCTATCCACAGGGTTTGGGGCTCGTTATGCGGTGGAATCGGTTTTCATTTGGGGCTCATTATGTATTGTACAAGACTATAACTTGACAGGTTTTCGATAGTATTGTAGTCTCATACCATGCGAAATAACTGAATTGTAATAAGGAATGGAAACTGCCCTCCATTATTTTTTTGGATGTAGGCGGGTGTTTTTTTGGCTCAAAATACTCGAAAATACTCGAAAATAAATAGAATAGTGTAATTCCCGTGGATCGCACTATCAGTTTTGTAGTAAGAAAGCGCGATACGCCATAATCTTCTTCCCCATCGTCCTTTGGGCATGAGTGATTTTCCCCCCTCTCCACTTATTCACGATGGTCGACGGTATTTCCGTCCTCGCCTTCAGGCGCTCGAGCTTCCTGACCTCATTGAGATTCAGAAACGCTCGTATGCGTGGTTTTTGAAGGAAGGATTGCGCGAGCTCTTCGATGAAATTTCTCCCATTGAGGATTTCATCGGGCGCGATCTCGAACTGTCGTTCCTGGATTATTATCTCGACGAACCAAAATTCGACGAGCGGGTGGCGCGCGCGCGCAACGCGACGTATGAAGCCCCCTTAAGAGTGCAGACGCAGCTGTTGAATAAGCGGACGGGAGAGAAGCGCGAGCAGGAGATCTACCTCGGCGATTTCCCCATCATGACCGATCGCGGCACCTTTGTGGTGAACGGCATTGAGCGCGTAGTCGTATCCCAGCTCATCCGTTCCGCAGGGGTGTTTTTTACTTCCGAATATTTCCGCGGACGGCGGTGGTACGGCGCGAAAATCATTCCCAACCGCGGCGCGTGGCTTGAAATCGAGACCGCGCCCTCTGGCGTGATTTCCGTCAAGATTGACCGGAAGAGAAAGGTGCCCGTCTCGTCCCTCTTCCGCGCGTTCGGCATGGGCAATGACGAAGAAATTTTGGCGTACTTCAAAGAGGTTGATACTGATCCCGAATTAAGCTACATGGGCATCACCGTGGCAAAAGATATTGCGCACAGCGAAGGGGAAGGCCTTCGTGAGGTGTATAAGCGCATCCGTCCAGGAGACTTAGCTACCCTTGATAACGCGAAGTCGCTCATTTACGCCACCTTTTTCAACTTTGAGCGGTATGATTTCGGAAACGTCGGCAGATACAAGCTGAATCAGCGGTTTAAGAGAAATTGGCCCTTGAATAAGGAGCACCGCGTGTTCAAGCGTGAAGACCTCATCGATATCGTGCGTGAGGTGGTGCGCCTCAATGTGAGCCAAGCGGAACCTGATGACATTGATCACCTTGGCAATCGGCGCGTGCGCGCCATCGGTGAATTGGTGCAAAACCGTTTTCGCGTAGGACTCATGCGGATGGAGCGCATTGTGCGCGACCGCATGTCTACGCTGGATATCGCCACGATTACGCCAGGGCAGCTCACCAATGCGCGGCCGGTGATCGGCGCCATCAAAGAATTTTTCATGAGTTCGCAGCTTTCGCAGTTCATGGACCAGACCAACCCCTTAGCAGAGCTTGAACACAAGCGCAGGCTGTCTGCGATGGGGCCGGGAGGGCTTTCTCGTGAGCGCGCGGGATTCGAGGTGCGGGATGTCCATCGCACGCACTACGGCCGCATCTGCCCCATCTCAACTCCTGAAGGGCCGAACATTGGCTTGGTGGGCCACCTTGCGAGCTATGCGCGGGTGAATGAGTATGGATTTATTGAGACGCCATTCCTTCGCGTGAAACATGAAGTGGAAAATCGCACGGATGAGACTGATGGGGAGATCGCGCAGGAAGACTTCATCAACCCTGCTTCCGGTTCCGCGGTGGTATCCAAGGGTGACCAGATTACTCATGAGCGCGCGCTTCAGCTCGCGGGTATTATAGAAATAAAGAAAGTAAAGATGAAGCCTCGGGTAACCAATCAAATTGTATGGCTTGATGCATTTTCTGAAGAACGGTATATCACCGTCGCGGCCACCGCGCCGCACGACGAGCAGGGCTATTTCCTCGCAGAACGCTGCGAAGTGCGCCAAGGAGGGAAGCCTACCATTGAACCAGTCGAGCGGATTAATTATATGGATGTGGCACCGAATCAGATCGTCTCCATAGCGACCTCCCTTATACCATTTCTTGAGCATGACGATGCGGTGCGCGCGCTCATGGGCACCAATATGCAGCGCCAATCAGTGCCGTGCGTCCGCCCTGAATCTCCGCTGGTGGGCACAGGGGTAGAGCGGCGGGCAGCGCAGGATTCAGGCCATGTGATTGTGAGCTCGGTGGAGGGAACGGTAAAGACAGTGCGGGGAGATTTTGTCGCCATTGAGGGCAAAGACGGGAAACTGTATGAATATCCCTTAAGGAAGTTTGTGCGCTCCAACGCCTCCACCTGCCTCAATCAGCGCCCTTTGGTGAACCCGGGGGAGACCGTGACGAAGGGGACCGTGATCGCGGACGGCGCCGCGTCTGACCATGGGGATCTGGCGCTTGGGTCAAACCTTCTTGTCGCATTCATGATTTGGGAAGGCGGAAATTATGAAGATGCCATCCTTATTTCCGAGCGTGTCGTGGAGAAGGACCGTTATACGTCCATTCATATTGAAGACTATGTCATCGACGTGCGGGAAACGAAACTGGGGCCGGAAGTGGTCACGCGCGATATCCCGAACGTGGGCGAGGAAAAGCTTAAAGATCTTGATGAACGCGGCATCGTGCGTATAGGCGCCCAGGTGTCATCCGGGGACATCCTCGTGGGGAAAATCACTCCCAAAGGGGAAACGGAGCTCTCGGCGGAGGAGCGGCTGCTGCGCGCCATATTCGGCGAGAAAGCAAAAGAAGTGAGGGACTCGTCGCTCTATCTGGAGCATGGCGAACACGGCAAGGTGGTGGACGTGAAGATATTTTCCCGCAACGAAGGCGATAAATTGCCCTCAGGCGTCATTGAGCAGATTCAAGTGTCGGTGGCGCGGTTAAGGAAGGTGCAGGTAGGCGATAAAATGGCGGGGCGCCACGGCAATAAGGGCGTAATCTCGCGCATCGTGCCCGTGGAAGACATGCCTTACCTTGAGGACGGCACGCCCGTGGACATTATCCTGAATCCTTTGGGCGTGGCGTCGCGCATGAACATCGGGCAGATTCTCGAGACGCACCTTGGGCTCGCCGCACATGCACTCGGCTACAAGGTGGCGACGCCTCCGTTCCATGGCGTGCCTGAAGAATATATCAAGGATGAGCTTGAGAAGGCAGGGTACCGGAGAGACGGGAAGATGACGCTCTATGACGGCAGAAGCGGCAATCCATTCGACCTTTCGGTCACGGTCGGCTATATCTATATAATGAAGCTTAACCATTTGGTGGAAGACAAAATACACCAGCGCTCCATAGGCCCGTATTCGCTGGTCACGCAGCAGCCCCTGGGAGGGAAAGCGCAATTCGGCGGCCAGCGATTTGGGGAAATGGAAGTGTGGGCGCTTGAAGCATACGGCGCCGCGCATATGCTCCAGGAGATGCTCACCATTAAATCTGACGACGTGGTGGGCCGCTCGAAAGCGTATGAGTCTATTATCAAGGGCGAGCCTATCAGGCGCCTCAACGTGCCGGAGTCATTCAACGTACTCATTAGGGAGCTCAAAGGCCTCTGCTTGGATGTGGAATTATTGAAAGAAGGCAATGTGGTGGCAAACGAGGTGGGAGGAGAGAAACGGTCATAACAAACAACAATCCAAAACCCAAAATGTAAAAACCAAAATGATACGCCAAAATTTTCAATTTTACATTTTCATTTTGGAGTTTGGATTTTGCATTTTGATTCTCTTATGATGTTTGAAGAACAACACCCCTCTACTGATTTTGACGCGATACGCCTGCGCCTCGCCAGCCCTGAGGTGATGAGGAAGTGGTCCTATGGAGAGGTGACGAAACCAGAAACCATCAACTACCGCACGCAGAAGCCGGAGAAGGATGGTTTGTTTGACGAGCGCATTTTCGGCCCCACGAAAGATTGGGAGTGTTACTGCGGGAAGTACAAACGTATCCGCTACAAGGGCATCGTATGCGATAAGTGCGGCGTCGAGGTGACGCGCGCGGTCGTGCGCCGGGAGAGGATGGGTCATATAAACCTTGCCGCGCCCGTCACCCATATTTGGTTCTTACGGAGCGTCCCGTCCAATATCGGGCTCATGCTTGACCTCTCGGTGCAGGAGCTTGAGAAGGTAGTGTACTTTGCAAATTTCATCGTGCTCAAGGTGAATGAGGAGTTGAGGCAGGCAACCCTTCAGCAAGTCCAGGATGAGCACAAGACGAGGAAGAAGGAGATTGAGCGGGAGTGGGAACAAACGCACAGCGCTCTCATGGCGGATAAAAACGCGAGCGGCGTCAGCGAGCGTGTGGTCCAGCTCCAGCGGCAAAAGGAAGAGCGTCTTAAGGAGCTGGAGAGCGCCGTAATACTTGCGCGTAAGGAAATCACCGAATTGAAACCGCTCATGACCATGTCGGAGTCGCAGTACCAGGATTTGGCGCTGAAGTACGGCCATGTATTTGAAGCGGGGATTGGCGCGGAAGCAGTCTACGAACTACTCAAGAGCATCGACCTTGCCGCGCTCGTGCGCGAGCTTGAGGATGAAGCGCATGAAGTGGTGGCGTCAAAACAGAAAAGGGTTTTAAAGCGGCTGAAGCTCACGAAAACATTTCTCCTCAATGGGATACGCCCGGAATGGCTGGTGCTTACCGTCGTGCCTGTAGTACCTCCTGATTTGCGTCCGATGGTGCAGCTTGATGGAGGGCGTTTCGCCGCGTCCGACTTGAATGACCTCTACCGCCGCGTCATCAACCGCAATAATCGCCTGAAGCGCCTACTGGAACTTAATGCGCCTGAGGTGATTACCAGGAATGAAAAACGCATGTTGCAGGAAGCAGTGGACGCTTTGATTGACAACAGCGCGCGCCACGGCAAAACCGTCACCGCGTCCACCGGGCAGAAGAGGATGCTCAAATCCCTTGCCGATATTTTGAAGGGGAAACAAGGGCGTTTCCGCCAGAACCTGTTGGGGAAGCGCGTGGACTATTCCGGACGTTCGGTCATCGTGGTGGGGCCGCATCTTTTACTCCACCAATGCGGGCTCCCTAAGAGAATGGCGCTCGAACTTTTCAAGCCGTTCGTGATTGCGAAGCTCATCGCGGGAGAATACGTCCATAACGTGCGTTCTGCCAACCGGTTTATCGAATCCGGGCGGAGCGAAGTGTGGGATATTCTTGAAGAGGTGACGAAAAATTCCCACGTCTTGCTCAACCGCGCGCCCACCCTGCACCGGTTGGGAATCGAGGCGTTTCAGCCGATCCTTATTGAAGGGAAAGCAATTCAGGTCCACCCTCTGGTGTGCCCTCCTTTCAACGCGGATTTCGACGGAGACCAGATGGCGGTGCATGTGCCGCTCACGGAAGAGGCAAAAAAAGAAGCGCGGGAGTTGATGCTCGCGTCCCGTAATATTTTAAAACCCGCGACAGGCGATCCCGTGATGGCTCCCCAGCAAGATCTCGTCTTGGGCTGTTTCTATCTTTCAACGTTTACGCGCGAGTCCTCTGAACTTCCCCAAACCGCATTAAAAAAGTTTTTCAATTCGGACGAGGCACTTACCGCATATGAAGTGGGCAGTATCCGTTTGCGCGAGCGGATACTGGTGCGCTACAGAGGCGCGCTCCTTGATACTTCAGTGGGCCGCATCATATTCAATGAGACGCTTCCCGAACAACTGCGGTTCGTGAACGAGGTGCTGGACAAGTCGAGATTGCGCTCACTTATCGCAAGGAACGTGGAGCACTTTGGCATTGAACCGACCGCACTGCTGTTAGACGAGATAAAGCGACTTTCTCTTGAGTATCTCACTATGTCAGGCATCTCTTGGGGCATGGATGACCTGCCGAAACTTCCTGAAAAAGATGCGATTGTTGCGAGCGCGGATAAGGAGGTGGATGAGGTGGAATCCATGTATGAACAAGGGTTACTTACTGATGACGAGCGCCATACCAAAGTGATTGAGATTTGGGCGCGGGTGAAAGATGAAGTGACGAAAATATCCAAAAAAAGCCTTGACCGCAACGGTTCGGTCTATGCGATGATCGAGTCAGGCGCGCGCGGCAGCTGGGCGCAGATTACGCAAATGATGGGTATGAAAGGGAACGTGGCAAACCCCGCCGGTGATCTCATTGAATTGCCGGTCAAAGCAAGTTTCAAAGAAGGCCTTGAGGTGCTTGAATATTTCATATCCACCCACGGCGCGCGCAAAGGCTTGTCTGATACCGCATTAAGGACTGCCAATGCGGGCTATCTGACGCGGCGCTTGATTGATGTGTCCCAGGATGTGGTTATCTTGGAGGAGGACTGTGGCGACACTGAAGGACTTGCCATTACCAAGGAAGACAGCGAGGAGATGGGAGAGACTATTGCAGCGCGGGTACGGGGCAGGAAATTAGCTGCGGCGATAAAGGAACCCTCCACCAAGAAGGTGATTGCCAAAAAAGGGGAGACCGTGACTGATGAGCTTGCGCGGCAGATTGAATCTCTCAACTTGGACTTGGTGAAGATACGGTCCGCGCTCTCGTGCAAGACGCTTCGGGGTTTATGTGCCGCCTGTTATGGATGGGATTTGGGATACAATAAAGATGTTGCGAAGGGGACTGCCGTGGGTATTATCGCTGCGCAGTCCATAGGAGAGCCTGGCACCCAGCTCACTATGCGCACGTTCCATACGGGCGGTGTGGCCGGATCAGATATCACTCAAGGTCTCCCTCGTGTGGAGGAGCTTTTTGAAGCGCGTCCGGTGAAACGCCCCGCGCTCATGGCGCCCATTGAAGGCACGGTCGCGATTGGAGACGCGGCATCTGTGCCGGGGCAGGGGGGCAGGCAGCGCATCATTACCATAACCGGCAAGGAACTGCATGAGGAAAAAATTGAAATTGGTCCTGCCGACCTTGACCAGCTTCTCGTGAAGGACGGGGAGAAGGTGAAGCGCAATGCAGTGCTTCTTGAAACTGCTACCAAGAAGGTCATTGCCCCCATCGCAGGGGTCGTGGAAGTGCGCGAGGGTGAAGGCGGGCGGCTCTTGCTTATTATCAAGACGGAGCGCGACGCCACTAAAGAGCTTATTGTCCCTGCGGGGATAGGGCTCTGGGTTCGCGAAGGCGACACTGTGGAACGCGGAGACCAGTTGACGGAAGGGTCGCTTGATTTGCATGAGCTTTTTGCCTTAAAAGGCAAAGAAGCGGTGCAAAAATATGTGATCAAAGAGATTCAGTATATCTATTCTTCGCAGGGGCAGAAGCTCAACGATAAACATATCGAGATCATCGTGCGCCAGATATTCTCCCGCGTGTATATTATGAGCGCAGGCGATAGCGAATTCCTGCCCGGGGAAGTGGTGGAATTATCGGAGTTTGAGTCAATGAACAGGGATATTATCGCGCGCGGCAAGAAGCCTGCGACCAGCAAACAGCTGCTCTTAGGCATCACCAAGTCATCGCTCTCGACTTCCTCATTCCTCTCTGCCGCGTCGTTCCAGGAAACCGCGCGCGTGCTCATTGACGCGGCGGTGTCAGGCAAGGTGGATCACTTGAGGGGCCTCAAAGAAAATGTCATCATCGGCCGGCTCATCCCCGCAGGCACCGGGTTCAGGAAGACGTAGTCAAGATTATTTCAACCTTACAACATACACTTTACACCAATTTGAAAAGCTGTTATCAGGATGTTACCTAATAACAGCTTTTTTGAGTGTCTTTAACCTTCGGTTAGTTTCCTCTCGATTCGCTTCCCCACTAACTCAAGAGGAAGAATGATAATGAGGTACATTGTGGCAAGCGCCGTATATACCTCCATCGGCCGAAAGGTTTCGGCGTTTATGCTCGCCGCTCGATTCACCAGCTCTCCCACCCCAATCACCGAGGCGAGCGAGGTGAGTTTGATGGACGTAATCCACTCGCCCATCAAGTTGGGCAACATATTTCTAACAGCTTGTGGCAAGATAATATGCCACATCGTCTGCCACCACGTCGCCCCTTCCATTGCGGCCGCTTCGATCTGATTCCTCGGGATAGTTTCGATCCCTGCCCTAATGTTCTCTGCCGCATATGCAGCTAGGTTCAGAGCGAGGGCAATGACGGCAGAGATAAATGCCGTCCAAAACGGGACCTGATAATAAATCCCAAGGATCAATACTAGTGCAGGTATCGCTCGGAACACCACAATATAGATGCCTGCCAGGGTTCGCAATATGGGATTGCGAGATTTCCTGGCAAGCGCGAGCGCAGCTCCGAGTATAGTGCCGAATACGACCGTTAAGACAGATAATGCAGCAGTCATGAACGCACCATAGAGAAACGCCTCTCGATACCGCCAGAAAATACTCCAATCCCATACCATTACAATCACCTCCTTTACTTGTGAACTACACGGATGCCGTATTTTGCTTCAAGCATCCGAACTACTCCCTTCTCAACCAACAAATCAATATGAACTTGTAAAAAGCCTCTCCACTCATCATCCCCCTTTCTCACTGCCCAAGCGGCAGCGGTGAGACCGAACGGGTTTTCGGCAAAAGGATTCACAACCTCATTGGCGTGGGCTTTAACAAAAAGGTCAATCACGTCTGTCCCCCCAATGGCGACATCAGCTCTTCCCGAAAGAACTTCAAGAGCGAATCGTGTGACGTCTGCCGACTCCACAGCTATGCGCTTAATTTTGGCATGAGGTAAGTGTTGCGCTACCCACGGATCTGCGGCTTCCCCTGTAGCAACAATAATGTCGCATTCAGACGTGTCGAAATCAGCAACGTCGGTGATGCCCGCAAATCTCGCATTATCTTTTCTGACGATTGCGCCGTACCCCATATAAAACCAAGGGCTAGTGAAGTCGACGACCTTAAGACGCGACTCAGTGATGTAGAGCTCCGCCGCGACGACGTCACTCCGATGTGACGTCAGGGTTGTAACGGCAGTCCCCCAAGTGGCCTCATTCCAATGGACACGAGCTCCTATATGGGAGGCAAGACTGTCCATTAGCTCGATCATGTAGCCCGAACGAATACCCGTGATTGGGTCTTTGATCGAGAACGGTGGATTGACCACCGTCGTTGCCCTAATAACGCAGGTTCGACGAACCCTTTGTAAGGTAGGTCCTTCCTGCTTCTGGCACGCACTAAAGATAAGTGTCACGCCAAACAGCATCAAGTAAATATTCCGTTTCATGGTTTACTCCTCTCTAAGTTAGGTTGTCAAAAAGCAATGTAATTTATATTAAACGTGGAAGTATATAGGAAATAATACGATTTGTCAAGATTGTGTATACACTAATATAATACTTTACAAGGCTTATTTTTTGATATATAATTAAATTGTCGAAGATTATTTACAACATGGTTCGACAAATTCACCATGACAATTATGAAATATGCCTGAAATTAGCCAACTCCTCTCCCAACTCGGCCTTGGAGAAAAAGAAGTGAAGGTATTCTTAGGTCTCGTTAAGCTTGGTTCCTCAACCGTGAGCGAGATTGCAGACGAAGCGAAAATCACTCGCACCCATGTTTACGAACTGGCGGAGTCTCTCAAGAAGAAAGGACTCCTCACGCTCTCTGGCACTGCAGGAATCCGTAAATATGAAGCGCTTGATCATGCCGGTCTCTTAGCCTTTATTTCCCATAAACAAAAAGAGCTCCAAGAGCTCGAAAAATCGCTTGCTCATGCGGCCAATCAGTTTAATTCCTTGCAGAAAGGTGGAAAATTAAAGACCAAAGTCCGTTTCTTTGAAGGAGTAAAAGGGATTGAAGCGATTTATCATGAAGTAAAACGCGACTGTAACGCCATGGCGCCTGGCTATGACCTTTTGGTGATATTCTCACCCGGACGAGTGGAAAAGCTTATGCCAGGATGGTTCAAGAAAGAACTTTATTTTGACGAGCCAGGCATGAGAAAACGCGGCATTCTCGCAGACACGGAATTTACGAAACATTTCATTGAAAA
Source organism: Patescibacteria group bacterium (assembly GCA_041645165.1). NCBI lineage: Bacteria > Patescibacteria group bacterium. Next base: position 10,050 of record JBAZQN010000012.1, read on the forward strand.
GTTGAAAACAAGTAAATATGAACAGCACTATAAAATTTGGCCAAAAGAAAGAGGTGAATTTCCTACTGATACTGTCAGTTGGTCAAACAAAATGTTCCTCATCGATCTCATCGACTACCCATCCGGCATTATCATAGAAGACGCAGCCATCGTGAAGTCGTTTAAGATGTGGTTCGACCTCATGTGGGAGCAATTGCCATTAAGCGTGACCATTCCATGATTCAGTGTGGAGTTTCATCGCAAGCGTTGGCTTTAGGATGATGTGGTCATATAATAAGCTGTCGGTGAACGAAGTGAGAACAATTAATATTCAATATAACGCTATTGATAGAATCGATAGCGTTTTTTTCTGTTTTCACGATCACCGTGCGATAGATAGCAGACCTCTTTATCCTTGGCATTATTTCCTCTGTTTCCGCAACCCCCTTAAACCCGCATTTACCTGGTAGATGCGGGTTTTGTCTTGGGTATTTTACTGAAGTGCCTGTCTAGAACAACTCCTGCATAAAAATGCGAAATTATGATATACTAACAGCATTCATGTAACAGAATTTCAATCCTTCTGCGTTATTCTGCGTGTAAATCTGCGTTCTTCCGCTTCTATTGGTATAGAAGCAGACCCGCCTGCCAACGCCTATAGACATAGGCAGAATGCAGTATGATTATAGGCCTAGAGTAACGGTCGTATCTCATTTCAGGGAATAGGCAATGGCGGGCGGGTATACGCTGATGGTGACGCAGATGTACGCAGAAGTAACTGAAGTACTAAGCTGATTATTATGGCTAGATATTATCGTGAAGAGCGCCCTCGAATTCCGCGCATGCGGGAAAGAGAGCCTATGTCGCCCGAGACAAAGCGCGCGCTTGGTATTATTTTTTTATTTGCGCTCGGGATCCTTTCCGTGCTCGCTTTTTTTGATCTCGCTGGGCCGGTAGGAAACACCTGGCGGCTATTTTTGGCTACTTTTTTTGGGCGCGTGGATGTGCTTGTGCCCCTGCTCTTGCTTACGGTTGCCATGCATACGCTCTTTCCGGAAAGATTCGCAGTGAAGCGGGGACAGTGGTGGGGGGTGGCGTTTCTTATGGTGGCGCTCATCGGATTGTTTCATCTGCGCATATCCCCGGAAGACGCGCTTGCGGTAATAGGCGAGGAGCGCGGCGGTGGATACCTCGGACTCTTGGTGTCTTATCCTCTGCGGCAGGTCGCGGGCATCTGGGGCGCGTTGGTCATCCTTTTTGCGTTTGGGCTTGCAGGCCTTATCTTAATGTTTGAAACGAGCATCACGGGCTTGCTTGCGCCGACGCGGTGGGGTATGCGCGTGATTGCGTGGGTGCGGGACAGGATGCGCAAGGTGGCAAACCTTTGGCACGGGCGATTCGGCAGAGAAGATGAAGAAGAGAACGAGGAAGTAATGTTTCATAGGCAGGATATAGAGGACGGAGAAGAAGAGTTTTCCCACGAGGCGCCAATGTCTCTTAATGCGGAAGAAGGCGCGGCAATGGGCGCTCTTCCTATGAGAGAGTTTGATGTGCACACGGTACCGCGGCCGCTCTTTCCTGTGCCGCGCCGCAGAAAGAAAGTGGATATTCCCTTCGAACTCTTAACCGGCAAAGCAGGCAAGCCCACATCGGGCGACATTAGCGCGAATCAGGAGACTATTAGGAAGACGTTTGCGAACTTCGGCATTGAAGTGGAAATGGGAGAGGTATCCGTGGGACCCACCGTCACGCAGTTTACGCTGCGGCCTGCGGAAGGGGTGAAGGTATCCCAAATCACCAGCCTTTCCAATGATATAGCCTTGGCGCTCGCTGCCCATCCTATCAGGATTGAAGCGCCTATCCCTGGGAAGTCATTGGTGGGCATTGAGGTGCCTAACCAGCAGGTGGCTATCGTGCCGCTCCGAGAGGTTCTCTTAAGCGATGAGTTCAGGAAACGCAATAGTTCGCTTACCATAGCAATTGGTAAAGATGTCGCCGGCAAGCCGTGGCTGGCGGATGTAGGGAGAATGCCGCACTTGCTCATAGCTGGCGCAACCGGATCAGGGAAATCGGTAATGATCAATAGCTGTATCATCAGCCTGCTCTATCAGAACCAGCCTGATGACCTTCGGTTTATCTTGGTGGACCCGAAGCGGGTGGAGCTTACGGTGTATAACGGCCTCCCGCATTTGCTCACGCCAGTCGTCACTGAAGTGGACCGGACCATCAATGCCCTGCGGTGGGTAGTGGGAGAAATGGACCGCAGGTTCCAGCTGCTTTCGGAAACGGGAAAGAGGAATATTGAAATGTACAACAGTAATGGCGGCGAGCGCCTGCCCTACATCGTGGTGGTGATCGATGAATTGGCGGATCTTATGTCAGTGGCGGCGGCTGAAGTGGAAGCGGCCATTATACGTCTTGCGCAGATGGCGCGCGCGGTCGGCATTCATCTCATCGTCGCGACCCAGCGGCCTTCGGTAGATATCATTACCGGCCTCATTAAGGCGAATATTACCTCACGGATCGCGTTTGCCGTGGCGTCTGCGGTGGACTCGCGCACTATCCTTGACATAAGCGGCGCGGAGAAACTTCTGGGTAGAGGCGATCTGCTCTTTACCACCGCCGAGCTTTCAAAGCCGCGCCGTCTGCAAGGCGCCTATGTGTCTGATGAAGAAATAGAGCGGGTGGTCGCGTATTGGAAAGAGAAAGGTGGAGAGCCTTCTTATGACGAGGAGATTTTAGAGAAGCGCTCTACGGCGCAAGAGTATCTCGAGGGGGAGGGAGAGGGCGATATGCGCTTAGCGGAAGCCCGGGAGCTGGTAGTGCGCGCGGGAAAAGCGTCCGCGTCATTCCTCCAGCGCAGGATGAGCGTGGGATACGCGCGGGCCGCGAGGCTTCTTGATCTGTTGGAAGAAGAAGGCGCCATCGGTCCTGGCGACGGGGCAAAACCCAGAGACGTGCTGGTCACGATTGAAGATTTGCATACGCGGGAATTTACCCCTGAACCAAGGGAGGAAAAAATGGATCAGAATTCCGATAACATTCCTCAAGAAGAAGATGAGGAATAATACTCTCGCTTTTGAGGTAGTATAACTGTCCATTCAAGTTCTTTCCCGCTCAGGAATACACAATTTTTCTGCGGACGCGACCTAGCGTCCCTCGCGCCTAAATCCTCGAAAAATTGGTATTCCCTCACTTCTCGGTTTAAATAAGACAAAGCAGATAAGGTGGGGCATTGACAGTAAGTGTCGCAGTAGGGTATAAGGAGGAGAACTAAGAATACTATGCCCCGCAATACAACATCCAAGAGGGAGGCAGATATCCCTGTGCAGAGAAAGGGTGTGATATAAGGGAATTCGTATGTGTGCATTGAGAGGCACATTTATAGCCTCCCTCATCAATCGCCAAACGTTATCTTCAAACTTTGTTATGAATCGCTACTCCAAGGTCGCATTCAATCTAGGTGTTAGTACCATGCCAGACGCGTTTGGCGTGGGATGTTGATATACGGGGTATGAAAATATTTCGTGCGAAAGCAATTAAGCAGAAAGAGACGATTGGGGAAATACTTATGCGTGCGCGGGAAAGGGCGCATCTCACGCGCGCGCAAGCAGCCCTTGCGGTGGGCGTGCAAGAGCATTATCTGGTGGCGCTTGAAGAGAACCGATGGCACGACCTTCCAGGAGTCCTTTATGTGCGGCGTTACCTTGAGCAATATGCGAAGTATTTAGGGGTGGTACCCAAGACGCTTCTGGCACAATTAAAAACTCAGCTCATCCATGACCATTGGAGCAGTGCGCCCAAACCTCAAAGCTGTACCCGCGCGCATTTAGTCGTGTGGCCGCAGCGGCTGCGGCGCATCGCTATGGCCGCAGTACTCCTTGCCATAGTCGGGTACCTCGGCATGCAGTTGATAGCACTCACCAACCCGCCTCCGCTTGCCGTTGATTATCCGCCTGACGGATTCGTCACTCATCTTGAATCCATCACCGTATCAGGCAGCACGGAACCAGAAGCGCGTCTCATGGTTAATAATGAGGCGGTCACGGTGCGCGCTGACGGGACTTTTTCTGTTTCCCTTACTCTCGCGAAAGGGGTAAACTATATACATCTTTCGGTGGCACGGCGTTTTGGCAGGGAGAGGATTTTGGAACGCCGTGTCGTGCGCGATGGCGCCACAGGAATGAGAGTACGCCAAAGTGCGGCGCCATAATTCTTGAAACATACCTTATTATAATTTTCAGTGTCTATGCCTAAAATAAAAACTTCAAGTACTGACCGGTCTAAGGGCGCGGAAGCGGCGATCCATGAGATAAAAGAACGGTTTGGCGAGGGTGCGATAATGCGTTTTGGCGAGGCGCGCGCCAAGGAAGTGCCGGCAGTGTCCACCGATTGCCTTTCATTGGATATTGCGCTGGGGGTGGGCGGCGTGCCGCGCGGAAGAATTATCGAAATTTTTGGGCCCGAAGCTTCAGGCAAGACGACGCTGGCTCAGCATATCGTGGCAGAGGTGCAGCGGTTAGGCGGTATTGCCGCTTTTGTGGATGCGGAGCATGCGCTCGACCCAGAATATGCGCGCAAAATCGGAGTAAACGTGGACGAACTCTTAATTTCCCAGCCTGACACCGGCGAGCAAGCGCTTGATATCGTGGAAACGCTCGTGCGCTCGAATTCCGTGGACATCATAGTGATCGATTCTGTCGCGGCGCTCACGCCCAAGGCGGAAATCGAAGGAGAGATGGGCCAACAGCATATGGGACTGCAGGCGCGGCTTATGTCCCAGGCTTTGAGGAAGCTCACGGCGATTGTGTCAAAGTCAAACACGATCGTCATTTTTATCAACCAAATCCGTTTGAAGATAGGCGTATTTTTCGGCAATCCCGAAACCACGACCGGCGGGACTGCGCTTAAATTTTATTCTTCCGTGCGCATCGAGGTGCGGCGTTCTGCGCAGCTCAAGTCTCAAGAGCGCATCATAGGCCATCGCACGAAAGCGAAGGTGGTGAAAAATAAAGTGGCTGCCCCTTTCCGAACTTGCGAGTTTGACATCATGTTTAATGAAGGGATTTCGATCGCAGGAGACACGCTCGATACCGGGCTCCAATTCGGCGTGGTCGAGAAATCAGGCAATTCTTATGTATTCGGAGAAGAAAAGCTGGGGGTCGGTCACGAGGTCGCGCGGAAATTCTTGAAAGACCATCAGGAAATCCTGAAAGCGATTAAGGCGCGCGTGTGGGAAAAGGTGCGCGAGAAAGAGGCGGCAGAGGCGCAAGAAGGCATGACCGCAACCCCTGCGGGCGAGGAAGAGGAGGCGGGGAGGTAGTCGAGTTCAACTGTTTTTCAGTTTATCAGTTTTCAGTTAGAAAAAAATCGCCCCGCAAATGCGGGGCGGTATATATTTGCGCTTGTAGGGTTCAGGTGACCCGTTCGGTGTATTCTCCGGTATCGGTGTTGATGCGGATGAGGTCGCCTTCTTTTACGAAGAGCGGGGTGCGAATGGTGGCGCCGGTTTCGAGCGTCACTTCTTTGGTGACATTTCCTGACGCGGTGTCCCCTTTAACCGCGGCGTCGGCTTCCGTGACACGGAGGTCGATTTTTTTCGGGAGCTGGACCGAGATGGGCATTTCATCAAAACGGAGCACTTCCACCTCCTGTCCTTCTTTCAGAAAATTTTTCCCCTCGCCTATTTCTGACGCATTGATAAAAAATTGGTCATACGTTTCCTGATCCATGAAGTAGTATTGGCTGTCTTGCGCATAGAGAAAAGTAGCCTTTTTGCGGGTAATGTCAGCTTCTTCCACGCGTTCGCCGGGCTTGAAGCTGTATTCAATCACTTTGCCGGAGCGGAGATTTTTCAATTTGGTCTGCATGACAGGCTTGCGCTGCTGCATGCGCATGAAAGACGCATCCATGACAATGCAGGGCTCGCCTTGATAATTAAGGACTATTCCTTTTTTGATGTCATTGAGGGAGGATAATACTGCCATATAAAAATTCCGCGTAGATCAGCGTCATTATCTGTGTTGATCTGCTTCTATTAGTGTAGAAGCGGAAGGACGCAGATAGTAACGCAGAAGAACGCAGAAAGTAATTTACTTAGTAAACGCAAACAATCCCATGATGCGTGCGCGCTTTATGGCACGCGCTACTTTGCGCTGATGAGTGGCGCACAAGCCCGATTTGCGCTTTGGCACAATCTTCGCAAAGTGCGACACAAAACGCTGAAGGGTCATTGCATCCTTATAGGATACGCTGTGGAGATTGTTGATGCAGAAGTAGCAGTGTTTCTCTACTGGCTGCGATTGCTGGCTGGGAGAAGAGGTGAAGGGCATATCTTAGTGTAAATCCTAAATTCTAAGCTCTAAAGCCTAAACTCACGCCTGAGGCGGATCCGCCTCAGGCGGAAAATTCAAAATTCAAAATGATCGAAATTTCAAACGTTTTGGATTTTGAACATTTGGATTTGGTATTTGTTTAGGATTTAGGTTTTAAAGTTTATCAATCTAGAATGGTATTTCTTCAACATTGATCACTGGTTCTTGGGGGGCGGCAGCAGCGGGAGACTGGTCTTCGAGGGGCGATGCGGAGGGTGCCGCATTTGACGGGGTAGTCTGCCGGTCGAGCATGATAAGGTTTTCCGCAACTATTTCAGTGCGATAGCGTTTCTGTTTTTGCTGATCTTCCCATTGACGCGTCTGTATGCGGCCTTCCACATACACTTTCGATCCTTTGCGGAGATACTGCCCGCAAATTTCCGCAAGCTTCCTCCATGCGACAATATTATGGTATTCCACTTTTTCTTGGCGGTTGCCGCTCGGATCAGTCCATCGCAGGTTGGTGGCGACCGAAAAGGTGGTGACCGGCGTGCCATCAGGCGTGGTGCGCGCTTCAGGGTCGCGCGTAAGGTTGCCGATAAGGAGCGCTTTATTGAGGTTCATACCCGCTTAAATTTTGCACCTATTACAGTGCATTATATTATGATAAAAAACGCTTAGTTTATTTCATCAAACCTTTTCATTCTCGCAAAACTTAGGCGGGCATTATGCTATTTCTTCAGAAATGAGTTCTTCTAGTTTCTTGTCAAGTTCTTCAAAGCTCACTTTTTCCGTGATCTTGGAAGCGGTGGTTGGCACAGGCATAGGAGCAGTGAAGCGGTGAGGCCGCGTCCTCCGTTTCCCTTTCTTACCCATCGTATGCTCTTCTTGCACGATTTGGTAACGGGTGATGGCGGTTTCAAGCGAGAGTACCTCCTTCAGTTTTGGCAACACTGATGCTTCTGCCTCGAAAATGATATTACCGTAGTAGCCATGGCGCTGGTTTTGGATAGGATACGCGAGTTTCCGCCGCCCCAGATTTTCATCGCGGATAATAGTCGCGTTGATAGATTTGAGATAATCGCTTATTTTATTCTTCACTTCATCACTGGGCGTTTCTTCGGTTTGCGAAGGGAGAATATAGAGGAGATCGTAGCGCATAGTTTATCTAAAATTTCATAACGGAGACCTCCCCTCGCGTGTCCCCTCCTTAGTAAGGAGGGGATGGGGTGGTTTCCAAAATTTAAACAATATTCTTTTTTAAGAGGTTCTTTGATTACCCTATCATAATCGTTAAGATTGGTCAAACGCAATCACTCTGGTATACTTTTAATATGCCCCGTAATACAACATCCAAGAGGGAGGCAGGAGTCTTAAGAGTATGCAGGTAGGGTAGTAAGTGTAGCTAATGTCACAAGAAGAAAAGTAGAAAAGTTTATTGCGAGCCTCCCTCACCGATCGCCACACCCACGATAAACCTTGATATGCATTATTCTATGCCAGTCGCATTCATTTACCATAATCATCTAACGCCCTCCGTGTGTGGCGTTGGATGTTGATATACGGGGTGTGAAATACGCATTTTTTTTAGGAAATACACCCGCGCTGTCTCTGGCGGAGCTCTTTGCCGTGAGCGCGCGCTTAGGGGTGGATTTAAAAATTGTGCGATGGAGCAAGGAAGTGGCGCTCGGTGAGACTGCGAGCAATGTGAGTATGGATCAGCTGTTTCACGCGCTTGCGGGTTTGGTCAAAGTAGCAGAAATAACCAAGGCAGTTCCCGGCGCCCTTACGGCGGAGCAGGTACGATCCATGCTGCCCACTACGGGAAGGAAATTATTTTTTGGCTTATCCGCATACGTGCTCGAGCCTAGCGCCAGAGCAATAGATTGCCGCAAGCTTGGCCTCGGCGTCAAGCGCCTGCTTAGTGAAGAGGAGCGGAGCGCGCGTTTTGTCACCTCCCGCGAAGATACGCTTTCGTCGGTGGTTATCAATACCAATAAATTACTGTCGGAGCGCGGGGCAGAAATTGTGGTGCTGTCTTTGCCCAACGGCGCTTATCTGGGGAGAACGCTCGCGGTGCAGCCGTATGAGGAATATGCGCAGCGTGATATGGAAAGGCCGGCACGGGACGCCAAGATAGGAATGCTGCCTCCTAAAATTGCGAGGATGATGGTGAACCTTGCCCGAATGAGCCCGGGTGAGACACTGCTAGACCCTTTTTGCGGTTCCGGTACGGTGCTGCAAGAGGCGGCGCTTTTGGGGATTGACCGTCTTTTGGGCAGCGATCGTGACAAGAAAGCAGTTGAACGCACCCGCATAAATCTTGAATGGCTCGGCAATTTTACGTCGCAGATGAAGACCGCGTCATTTTCTATGCAATTAATCGCGTGCAGCATAGAAGAATTGCCTGCGCATATGCCCCAAGGCGGTATACATGCGATTGTCACCGAGCCTTACCTGGGACCGCCGCGGATAAAGCCATTATCCCCGGAAGAGGTGCCGCAGATGCGCATGGAGCTTGCGTCCCTGTATCGCCGCGCGTTTGCATCATTTACCCGAGTGCTTGCACCGGGAGGACGCGTGGTGATGATATGGCCGGTGTGGAGAGTAGCGGGGAAATCCGTATCAAGAACTGCGGTGGCGTTCCTCGACCTTGAGCGCGCGGCGCAGGAGGCAGGACTCGCTGTCATCGATCCGTTTCTTGAACATTTGCGCCCGGTCCCCGGCGCCGAGCACGGGTATCTCAAAGAGCGGCACTCGCTCCTGTATCAGCGCGAGGATCAGCAGGTGATGAGGGAGATACGGATATTTAAAAAAACATGATACAATACTCAATTGCTATTCAAATTCCGATTCCATCGTCATTCCCGCCCCGTATCACGGTACGGGGTAAACTCCGGCGGGAATCCAGAAAATTAAAGTAAAATCGATGTTTTGTTTGTTTTTTATGTCTGGATTCCAGATCTCGGTCTGGAATGACAATCGGAATTAGGTTAGCAAGTTAGTATAATCTGCAAATAAATACTAATGATACGAATACCTACCAATCCAATATTCAAACACATTCGCAGCCATTAGCCCGCCTGCCAACGTCTGTCATTAATGAATGTGCTACCCTTGGTGTATGCACTAACCTTTCTCATCGCTCCCTACCTAAGGGTAAGGCTATGGCGGGCAGGTATCATTCGCATGAATTCGTATATTGGTATTAGCCTTAGTATATTGATATCAAATTATACACTAAATCTAAAATGGACGACGTCTCCGTCTTGAACCATGTACTCTTTCCCTTCGAGGCGTAAGGTGCCTTGTTCTTTTGCCTTAGCTTCCCCTCCTGCCTGCACGAAGTTTTCGTAGCCAATCACTTCTGCCGTGATAAATCCGCGCTCGAAATCTGAATGGATGACGCCCGCCGCGTGGGGCGCTTTGGACCCCCTGCGCACCGTCCAAGCCCTTGTTTCCTTTGGGCCGGTGGTAAAGAAAGTGATGAGGTCGAGCGTTTCGTAGGCGGCGTGGATGAGTTTGAAGAGGCCAGTGCGCACAAGGCCGAGCTCTTTGAGGTCATCATCCGAGAGTTCAGCGAGATCTGCCTCTTTTTTTATATCCATCGTTATGACGCCCTCTCTTTCGTTCTCCACCTTACCAGGGGGAGAGACAGTGGGGGTGTTTTGTTCTGTGATATTAAGCACAAAAAGGAGCGGCTTTACGGTGAGCAGGTTTAAGTCCTTTATTTTTTCCTGTTCTTCTGCGCTCAAATGCGCTTCATTTACCCAATTGCCTTGGTCGAGCGCGCGTTTGCATTTTTCGTAAACCGCAAAGAGCTCCCGCGCTTCCTTAATGCCGGCGTGCGCGCTTCCCTCGATTGACGTAATGCGTTTCGCGACGGTGGCAAGGTCCGCCATGGCAAGCTCAAGGTGGATGGTCTCCTGGTCGCGTGTGGGATCCACCGAGCCTTCTACATGGAGCACATTCGGGTCTGGGAACGCCCGCAGCACCTCGCAAATGGCGTCTGTTTCGCGGATATGGGAAAGGAATTGGTTCCCCAAACCCTCTCCTTTATGCGCGTTTTTTACCAACCCTGCGATATCCACGAATTCCACGATGGTGGGGATAATCTCCTTTGAATCGCTAAGGCGAGCGAGCATCTCCAGCCTCTCATCCGGCACTTTCACGACGCCCACGTTGGGGTCAATGGTGCAAAAAGGGTAATTCGAAGCATCCACTTGCTTTTTCGTAAGTGCGTTAAACAAGGTGGATTTGCCGACGTTCGGGAGGCCGACGATGCCGATTTGCATAGATATGATACTAATATACGAATGAATACTAATGATACCAATACCTACGAATTCGAAGTGATTCGCCCGCCTGCCAACGCCTGTCATTAATGAATGTATTACTCTTGGTGTATGCACTTACTTTTATAATCGTTCTCTACCTAAAGGTAAGGCTATGGCGGGCAGGTATCATTCGCATGGATTAGTATATTGGTATCTTATGTATTTTATCAATTCCTTGAATCTTCGTCACCTTTCTCGTAAGATGAAGCTATGTATACTGTCGTGATTGATACCAATATACTTATCGCGGCGACCGAGGACCTAATGAATGCGGCGCGCGAGGTGATAAACCTCGTCATTAAAGGAGAGATTAAAGCGTTTGCCAGCCGCTCTATTTTAGACGAGAACCGTACTTTATTGCAACAGCGCGTCGTGGCGGCAGCAGTGCGCAGGGAGCTGCAGGATTATTTCATGAAGGTGGTGCTCGTGCGGCAGGTGCGCAAGAGTATGCCGATGCTCTGTGAAGATCCGGAGGATGAAAAGTTCGTGCAATGCGTAAGGGCTGTAGAGCCTGAATATCTCATTACCCAGGATCGCCATTTGCTCGACCTTGAGGATATTGGCACGACGCATGTAGTGACTCCGCAAGAATTTCTCTCAAACGTCAAGCGCGCGCAGGATCCTTTTGGGAGAGGCGAGTGGGCGGGGTGGGTGAAGCAATTATTGAAGAATGGCTAAGTTAAAAAATGGTTAAATGGTTACATTGTTAATTGTTTATTTTTAATGTTATGACGCGAAGAAAGTTACCGAAGAGCATACGGAAATACATTCGTCTTGAAAAGGCGCGGCTTCGGCGCGCGATTACAGATTTGCGTGAACGGGAACAGAAGATCAGGGAACTATTAAAACAGTTTGGCGTTTCACCGTAGCCCCTGTTTATGTATCAAAATACACATTATCTGCGTAAATCTGCGACCGCGCCGCAGGCGCGCCCCCCGCGAAGCGGGATCTGCGTTAATCTGCGATATGCGCACAGCGCATATGTTTCATGAAACATACCCCGCCTTATCGTTATTGCATCAAATGCGGAGGGCTTTTCCATCCGCGCCGCGAAGGCCAGTACGTGCGCTGGGTGTGCACGCGCTGCAGCTACACTTTTTACGGCAATCCTCATCCGACGGTGGGATTGCTTCTTGTCTTCAGGAAAGAATTGTTATTCGTGCGGCGCGCGGCGCCGCCTTTCCAAGGGTGGTGGGATTTGCCAGGGGGATTCGTGGAGCGCGGAGAATCGTTTGAAGCCGGGTTGAAGCGCGAAATTTATGAGGAATTGGGCATTGCCGTGCCGCGATGTTCCTATTTCGGCAGTTTCGCCGATCTGTATCAAGGCGAGGCGACCTTGGCAGTATTATTCCTCAGCCGCATCATGCGGAAGCCATCAGTGAAGCCTACTGATGACATACAGGAAGCACAGTGGTTTCCTGTGCACGCGCCTCCTCAACGGTTAGCTTTTACGAATAACAGGATTGCGGTGCGCATATTACGCAATGTCGTATGACGAGCCAGCGCATATTATCAGTTACAGAATTCAACCGCATCGTTTCAGACTATCTGGAACAGGGGTTGGGGGCCGTGACGGTGCAGGGAGAGGTGACGGGGTTCAGGGTCGCGCGGGAGCGGCTGGTGTATTTCGAGCTGAAGGATGAACGCGCGCGGTGTTTGTGCTTCTCATTGACGCATGAGATGGCCCAGCCTCTCGAGGACGGGATGGAGGTGAAAGTGACGGGGGTGCCGAAAATATTCCAATCAACCGGGGGATTCCACTTGCGCGTGCAGGCGGTGGAATTGGTGGGGGAAGGCGCGCTGCAAAAAGCCTTTTTAATGCTCAAGAAAAAACTTGAGGGAGAGGGGTTGTTTGAAGAGCGATGGAAAGTCTCCCCCCCGCGGTTTCCTGAACGCATCGGCATCATCACCTCTCCCACCGCCGCGGCGTATACTGACATTCTGCGGAGGCTCAATGAGCGCTGGGGAGGATTGACCATTACCCTCGCGCCCGTGGCCGTGCAAGGAGCGAGCGCCGTGGGCGAGATTGTAGGCGCGGTCAAATATTTAAACGAAAGCCATCCGGTCGACATCATTATCCTCACCCGTGGCGGGGGGTCGATGGAAGATTTGCAGGCATTCAACAGCGAGCCGGTCGCCCGCGCGGTGTTTGCCTCGAAGATTCCCGTTATTTGCGGGGTGGGACATGAGCGCGATGTGACGCTTGCGGATTTTGTTGCAGACGTGCGCGCGTCAACTCCCACGAATGCCGCGGAGCTGGTGGTGCCTCATCGAAGGGAGATTATACAAGATCTTGCCAATAAAGAAGCGACGCTTGTCGAGGCACTTGAACGCGAACTGCATGAGCGCGCGCACCAGATTTCACGCATGCTTACGAGCGCTTGGCACGCGATTGAATTCCACATGCAGGAGGTGAAAGGGTTATGCGCACGGTTCCAGCTCTCTTTAAGCCATATTGCGCATATCCAGCTGCGTTTTGAAGAGCGGGTGGCGCAGCTGTCGCGCCGACTTCATGCGCTCTCTCCCCAGGAAACCTTAAAACGCGGGTATTCCATCACGCGCGTGAAAGGCGCCATCATGCGAGAGGCGACAGGGATTATGGAGGGTGATATAATGGAGACGCAACTCTCTAAGGGTACAGTTTCTTCGCGTGTAGGGCAGGTTAATAGCTGAATAAGTATTAAAAATAGTCTTTAATTCAAAACGTAAATCTTATAACTCGAAACCACAACTCGAATCGTAAAGCTATTTAGTTTTGAGATATGGATTTGACATTTGAGCTTTGAGATTACACATTATGCCGAGACCAAAAGTCAATTTTGTAAAATCATTTGAAGAGTTGGAGAAGATCGTGGCGAAGTTTGAAGAAGGCCGCATTGATCTGGACGAGGCGCTTGTGGAATTCGAGCGCGGATTGAAGCTGGTGGATGAATTGAAAGGGCGGCTAAAGGAAGTGGAGAATAAGGTGGTGGTGTTGAAGAAGCAGTTTAAGAACAGTAATGAGGAGACGGAGAAAGAAGAGACGGAAGCGGAAGAAGAATCACAGTAATGCAAAACTCAAAATTATTATGGAGTCCCGCGGAGCGGGACGAAATACCTTCATTTTGGTTTTTGACTTTTGGTTTTTGACTTTCACATTAAGGTATGCCCAAAGCGCAGTTTCCCATGAGCGAATCCGCCACGAATGTGGTGAACTCGTATATTGATGAAGCATTGAGGCTCAACGCGTCAGACGTGCATATTGAGCCGGACGCCACGCATGTGCGCATTCGGTTCCGTATCGACGGCACCCTGCGCGAAGCAGGGAGCGAGGACACCGATTTCCTTCCGACGCTCGTATCCCGCATCAAGGTGCTCTCCAACCTCGATATTTCGGAAACGCGCATTCCCCAGGACGGGCGGTTTCAGCTCAAAAAAGGCGGCAAGGAGCTTGATGTGCGCGTGTCCGTGTTTCCCACAAGTTATGGCGAGTGCGTGGTCATGCGTCTTTTGGATTTAAGCCGCGCGCTGCTCAGCTTTGACCAATTAGGCGTGCGGGGGAATGATTTAGACAGGCTCCAGCGCATGGTGAGCAAACCAAACGGCCTTCTCCTGGTGACCGGCCCCACCGGATCGGGGAAAACGACTTCGCTTTTTTCATTTTTAAATACCATCACTACGCCGGAGAAATGCGTGGTCACGCTCGAGGACCCTATCGAGTATCGCCTGCCTAACATCCGCCAAACGCAGGTAGATTACGATATCGGGCTTACGTTTGCGAAAGGATTGAGGGGACTCTTTCGCCAGAATCCCGATATTATCATGGTCGGCGAGATCCGCGACCAGGAAACCGCGCAGATAGCGGTAGAAGCAGCGCTCACCGGCCACCTCGTGCTCACGACGCTGCATACGAATGACGCTATTGGCGCGGTGGCACGCCTCGTGAATATGGGCACTGAGCCGTTCCTCATCGGTTCCTCCCTTATCGGCGTGATTGCCCAGCGTTTGGTGCGCAAGGTGTGCGAAGTTTGCGGTAAGGAATTCCATCCGCCGCAAACGCTATTGGAGGATCTGGGAATGCACGAAAAAGACGCGGTGTTCCGCAGGGGGGAAAAGTGCGATGCGTGCGCGTTTACCGGATATCGCGGCCGGAGCGGCATCTTTGAGGTTCTTGAGGTGACCAAGGAGATAGAGACCATGATTATCGCGCGCGAGCCGATCGAACACATTGAAACGAACGCGCGAAGGAGTGGCATGAAGAGCCTTCGAGAAAACGGGCTCTCGCTCGCACGGGAAGGCTTTACAACTCTGGAGGAAATAGTGCGGCTGACGAGGAAAGGATGAAGAGAGTGAAGAAGCGAGAATTTAGAATTAAAAATTTAGCAGTAACTGCTCACTAACCCTCGACACCCCCACCACACCTCCCCCTTGTTAGGGGGAGGACAATCGTTGTTCTCCCCTGCCTGCGCAGGCAGGCCTGCCAGGGGGAGATGCAAAAGAGGGGGCTCCACTGCGGGATTGGAGAATGCCCCAGTGAGCAGTTACATTTAGCACTTGGAACGCATGAAGAAAATGAGATTAGATTCTGGATTTACGCTCATTGAGTTGCTGGTGGTGATCGCCATTATTGGCGTGTTGGCGACGGTGGGGTTCATGACTTTTGGAAGGACGACAAAGAAGGCGAGAGACACTATCCGCAAAACAGAGCTCGCCCAGATCGGAAGGTATTTGGGAAGCGCAGGCTCGAGTATCAGCCAGTATATTCCCCCAGAGGCGCCTCTTGAAGGCGATCTTTTTGAGTTGATTGCCGCGCTTGAGTCAAAATACGGGACCAATATGTTCCGGCAGCGCCCTTTTGATCCGCTTTTTGATAAAGGCGGCGATGTTTCAGGGTTCCAGTATGTCCTTGACGGACAAAAAAATATCGCGATATTTGCGAATATGGAAAATGGAGAAGAGCCGGTCACGCTTTCCGCGATTTCTGCGCCCACACCGCGGGGAGGAAGCGGGGTATTTCAAGGTACGGGTGTATGGTTGAGCGGGTGGAACGGCACGGATCGGTATTATCAGGTCAGCAATTAATGTAAAAATCAAAAGTCATAGTTCGACTCGGCTCACCATGACACAGAACGATTATCATCCTGAGCCGAGTCGATGAGATTACATTTTGAATTATAATGATGCGTTTTTTGCTTTCCGTCGCTACCCTAGTAGGTACCATCGTAGGGGTTGGAATGTTTGGGCTGCCGGCAGTAACCGCGGAAGCGGGGTGGCTCTCCATCGCCGTGATTGCGCTCATCGTCTTGCCCTTAGTGGTGATCACCCATCTTGCCTACGCCCACGTGGTGGTGCTTACTTCAAGCCGCGCCCGTTTGCCCGGCTATGCAGGATTATGGCTTGGGAAACCAGCGAAATATGTGGCATTTGTTTCTCAAGCGTTGGGATTGGTAGGCTCTTCTCTGGCGTATCTCATGGTGGGCGGTTCGTTCCTCGCGCAGTTTATCAGTAGCGTGTTGCCGATACCGTTTTGGGCGGGAGTAGCCATTTTTTTTCTCGCAGGAGCGGTGCTGGTGTGGCGGGGGACGAAGAGCATCGCACGCGCAGAGCTTGTAATGGTGGGGATCATGTTGTGTGCCATTGTGGTGCTGGGGATCGCGGCCCTGCCCTCGTTTAGAAGCGCAAATCTTGCCGCTATTCCTTTCACCGGCGCACCATGGCGCGCGTATGGCGTGCTCATTTTTTCTCTGTGGGGAATGTCAGTCATTCCTGAAGTGGCAGAGGTATCATCGCGCCGGAATTTAGGCGAGGTGGTGGCGGGCGGAGTTATTCTTTCCTTCCTTGCGTCTGCGCTCTTCGTGCTCATTGCCCTGGGGGTGAGCGACGGCGCCATTTCCGCGGACGCGCTTAGCTCATTAAGCATGCACCTTGGGAAAGGGGTGAGACTGTTCGGATTCGGATTCGGCGTACTCGCCACCTTTACGTCATACCTCACGCTCACCCGCGTCACCGTGGATATGCTGCGATATGATTTCCGCATTGGCACCGTCGTATCATTTATCTCGGCAACGGTTATCCCCCTCATACTCCTCCTCATGGGATTCAATGATTTTATCACCGTGCTTGCGATCACCGGCGCCGTCAGCCTTGGTATAGAAGGCATTCTCGTGATGATGATCGAGGAGCATGCGGTCCGAGAGCGCCCGCAGCAGAAGATATTTCATATGCCGTCCTTCGTGAGAAATACGGTGATTTTATTATTATGCATCGGTATTTCCCTTGAGCTTCTTGCGACCATAGGGGTATTGAAATAGCAGCTTGCCAATGATCTGCCTGCGATATACACTTTCATTAGATGAACACTTTATTACATAATGAAAAATTTTCACAGGTTTCAAAACGAAACCTGATACATGAGCACGTTCTCCTCTGCCGGTTTTTGTTGCCTTTAAGCATTCTCCTCTCTTTCATATTTCTCCCACCCTCCGCACAATCCGCCTCATGCCTCCCCCTTCCTTCAGACGCCGCACACTGGTGGCGCGCCGAAGGCAATGCGCAGGACAGCCTGGGCTTAAACCACGGCGCCTTGGAAGGAGGCACTCTCTATGAAGCCGGTAAAGTAGGTCAGGGATTTAGCTTTGACGGCATTGACGATCTGGTGCAGATACCCACCCAAGGATTCCCCGCAGGAGCAAGCGATCGCACCCTGGAAGTATGGGTTAAGATTGACGCCCTGGTTGTCCAGGAGGCGTATTTTGCAGGCTACGGCCTGTTCGGCGCCACTGGCGCGTCGTACAATATTGGCGCAAGCTTCGGCAGGCTCTATTTCTCCTCATGGGGGCCTGACCTGTTCGGGCCGCAGGTCGAGTTAGGACAGTGGCACCACGTTGCCGTGACCAATGTCGGCAGCTTCGTCACGCTCTACCTCGATGGCGTGTCCGTGAACAGCGCTTCACTCCCCATCGATGTCCCCCCTGAAGGCACGCAGTTCTTTATAGGTAAGGTCGGAGGGGAGTACGGCGATATCAGGCGGCTGCAAGGCCAGGTGGATGAGGTGAGCCTCTACACCCGCGCCCTCACGGCTGAAGAAATTGCCGCCATCTATCAGGCAGGCTCTTTAGGCAAATGTGCTCCAGGATCACCCGCGAACCACCCTCCCATCCTCTCCTTTTCGCAAGAGACCGGCTATGTCACCGACGGCATCAATCCTGACAAGGGCACAGCCAATCTTACTCCACTCGCCTTCAAAGTCATCTACACCGACCACGACAACGACCCGCCGCAGAGTCTCTTACTCCACATCGATACCGGCACCGTCAATCTTGACCCCATCCCTCTCATTCCCGATACTGGCGACACTGTTCCCTCCATACTCAAAGACGGCAACTTTTCCAACGGCGAACAGTACGCTTACACCAGCACCTTCCCCAAGGGAAATTACCAATACCATTTCGAAACCAGCGACGGCGAAACAACCGCGCGTCTGCCTGCTGCAGGTGAGTTGAACTTTACTGTCGATTACCAGCCAGTCATCCTCATCCATGGGATTGCAGGATCAAGGAACTTGGACGTGATGTTCGGGGGCATCCTTTCCAATAACTGGAAACTCAACGGCAATGCCTACCTAGATCTTATACACACTCTTACCGATGCGGGATATACACAAGGACAAGATTTATTCATTGCCTTTTACGACTGGCGCCAAGATAACGCCCAGTCGGCCGCGCAGTACCTTGTTCCTATTATTGACGAAGCAAAGAGCAGGACCGGGCAAAGCAAAGTGGATATTGTGGCGCATTCAATGGGGGGGCTAGTCGCCCGAAGCTATATCCAAAGCGCCGGGTATCGTAACGACGTGGATCAACTCTTACTCATTGGCACCCCGAATCAAGGCTCGAGTGATTCATATCTAATTTGGGAGGGAGGGCAATTGCCGGAGGATTGGAGTTCATCTATGAAATGGATTGTAAGGGCATACGTCGAGTATCTACGTGACAAATTATTCCCCCCACAAACCACTGTAAGCGCTATTCAAGAAAATATTCCCTCTATTGGCCAACTCCTCCCCACCTACGGTTTTCTTGTTGAGAATGATACTAACAATGTCATCACGCTCGCGAACCCTTATCTTGACGGCCTGAATGCAGGGATCGGCACGCTTTCTCCGCGCGTAGGCGACCTCCTCGTAATTGCTGGAGATGAGGTGGCCACGATTGAAAAAATCCTTGTGGAAGATCGAAGTTCTATAGATGCACTCCAAAATCAATGGGAACATGGTAAGCCGAATCCGAATCCTCCCCTGAAAGACTCCCAAGACGGCGACAACCGTGTCTTGCTTTCCAGCGCTTCAATTCTTAGCGTCACCCGACTGTTATACGGGAACGGCAGACACGACCGTTTGCCCACACTTGCTCAGCAGGACGTGGTAGAGGCGCTTATGGGTACCCGTCCATCCACTATCTACGATACTCCTGATCCGTCTCGCATTTTGGGCGTTATGGTGGCCTCTCCTGTGGAAATTGAGATAACGGACAGTGAAGGGAAGATGGTCTCCAGAACACTCTCCGAAATTCCCGGTGCCGAGTTTGACGCAGAAACCAATCCCATGGGCGTCAAGATGATCATGATTCCTGATCCAGGTGATGGCGTTTACACTATCAAACTCGCCGGCACTGACAATGGCACCTATCACCTGATTACTGCTTTCATCGATGAAGACACGGACTCGTCCAAAACGTTCACCGGAGAGGCGCGAATGGACGAAATCATTGAATATCGAATCATACTTAATGGTGAGAGCAATGAAATTCCTCTCGTCACAGAGATCATTGACGGAGAGCCGCCCGCGGCGGTCATCACGCAACCTCAAGATAACTCAACTCATTCTGACGCCGAGATTCTCCCAATGGAGCTGGTGAGCGCCGATCGCCTCTCGGGGATTAAGGAATCAAGGCTCTTTTTTGACGGCGCCGTCTTTGCCGCTTCCCCCACGCCCACCACCACCGCATCCGCTGATCTCTCTCTCGTGTCCCTCGGTATGCATACCGTCAGGGGCGAGGCGGATGACCGCGCAGGCAACACCACGTCAACGGAAGTCACTATCATCTCCATAACCTCCTTTGACGATACTATCCGGAACATTGAACATTACGAAACGCTTGGTTTGCTCAGCATACAGCCCAAGGTGAAGCAATTTCTAGTCGTTCAGCTCAAGGCCGCCAAGACGCTGGCTCAGCAGTACGTTAAGCGCCCCCTCCCGAAGTTAAAGATTGCCGTCAATACCATTCTCTTAACTTTGACTAAAGAAGTTGAGATCCTGGAGCAGATAGGCATGATTGATCCCCGAGCGGCAAGTCATCTCAAGGAAGCCTTTGTGTTTTTGAAGATTCCTTAAGTTCATTAATACCAATAATAATTTTATCTGTCTTATGGAATCGAAACAGTCATTATCGCATCCTACTATACCAACTACGACAGGAAGGGTAAAAAAAGTATCGTTAAGGTTCATTATAGCCGTAATTTTATTTATTATTTTACTTTTTACTTATTTCATTGCCAAGGATCTTTTTATTAGTATAACCGTCGTGCTATTTTGGCCATTTTCAATTTCTCTCTCGCTATTTTTAATTCTTTCCCCTTTTATTTATATTTGGAGGCTAAAGAAGAGCTGGAGCTTTTTAAATATATGCATTGCGCTCATCAGCGCTGTCATCCTCACTATAGTAGTATATTTTGGTTGGGTCGTTTTTTTAAACTACATGTTTGATGTTATGGGCGAAGCACTCTTGAGCACATTTTAAAAGTGCCATTTCTGCGGGCTTGTTGGGTCTTTTATATGAAAGTCACTAAACCACAACAGTTGTATATATTAATAATAGTATCATTAAGATTTTGGGTTTTAAATAATGGTGTTTTATTCCATGATATTTAAAACAAAACACGCAGTTATAGTATTAATCTCTATTTTTGCATTGGACTTAGTTTATTTGGTGGGTGTCATTAATCGCATAGATTCTATCATCAATTATTCAATATGGTGGTTTAGCATTGCGTTTATTGGATTCGCCCTTTCTTATATAATGAATAAAGCTGATTTTGAAGATAAGACAGCGATTAATATATTTATAACAATCGGTCTTCTCATTAATCTTGTTCTCATAGTGTTTTGGTATCTTTTTAGAGATTTTGACCCAATATTTCTATAAATATACGCATTATTCCCCGAAAGGCATATTAATTCTTGCAGTATCTTCTTTTGGATTGGATGTGTTATTTTACTTAACCGTAAAAAGTAATAGCACTTTCATTATTCAGAGTAGTATATTGTGTATCATTTTGAGCTTTATAGGATTTGTTTGGCTGTTGATTCTGAATAGAAAAACACCTTCATCTAATAAAGATAGCAGATGGACTATATTAGGATTGATTGGTGTTGTGATTAATCTGTATTTCCTCTTTGGATGGTCGTATTGGTTTGTATTTAAAGATTTTGGGTTTTAAGTTGTTATGAAAAATTTAAGAAAAATAATGGTTTATTTATCAGTCTTTACTGGTTTATTGGGTTTGTGTATTGGGCAATATTTTTATTTCGCAGCTAAATCATACCGATTAAGATCCCTTTGTCCCGTGCGTAGTGAAGTCAAATATCAATGTTTAGATAAATATCAAAATTTTGGACTCTGGCTCTCACTTATCTCTTTCTTTGTTTTGGTTATCTTAGTTATTATGTTTATCGTTAGTGAACCACGGATTCGTGTGGTGTGGAAAAAATTTACATTCTGGTTCATTCCCCTAGCTATCATAATCACCCTCGTGAGCCCCGGCAGCTGCGGAGGGTCAATTAGTAGTTTACTCTGTTGGAGCCAAGAATGGTCCGTCATGTTTTTCTCCGTAGTCTATATCTCCGTATCTATCTTGATACTTATCATCAAGTCGTGGAAATTAAGAAAAGAGAATAAAGCGAATGAGCTTCCTATTAAGACACAGGGTTGACGACTCATCTGTATTATGGAATCGAAACACTCATTAACAGGAAGGGTTAATAAAGTATCGTTATGGTACAATATAGCCGTAATTTTAATTGTTATTTTATTTTTTACTTATTTCATTGCTAAGGATCTTTTTATTGAGATTACATCGTGGGCAATGGTCATTATGCTGCCTCTTTTAAGTCTACTAATAATCCTTTCCCCTTTTATTTATATTTGGAAGTTCAAGAAGAGATGGAATTTTTTTAAACGTATGCATTGCGCTCATCAGCACGGCAATCCTCACTATGGCAGTATATTTTGGTTGGGTCGTTTTTTTAAACTACATGTTTGATGTCATGGGCGAAGCATTCTTGAGCACGTTTTAAAAAGTCCCATTTCTGCGGGCTTGTTGGGTCTTTTATATGAAAGTTACTAAACCACAACAGTTGTATATATTAATAATGGTATCATTTGTTATCGACGCTCTGTACTACTACGGTTATCTAAACCTAATTGATGTATTTATTGATTACGCGATAGGCTGGTTTGTTCTCGCGCTTATCGGATTCATTGGTTCATATTTCCTGCTATACACAATCGACATCAAACACAAGGCAGCTTTGAGCATTGTCATCACAATCGGCGTGCTCATCAATTTAGGATTCACTTTCTTCTGGTATATTCTTAAAGATTTCGGGTTTTAATAGGTTTTATGTACGAAATCAAAGTGCGCATGATGAATGAAGCAATGGCGAGGAAACTCATTGAGCCCCTAGGATTAGGGGAGCCTCACCATGTCGAGACCGCCACCCATACGTACCTAGCCGACCCTCATGTGACGAGGAAAATCAAGAATGACCATGGCACGCTTTCCTACACCATTATGCAGCGCCATGGGGCGGGGTTTACCTCTGCCGTTGAGGAAATTTCTGAAACCCGCGCTGAGGAACTTAAGCGCGAATACCCGCCCCGCGTGAGTCTGGCAATGACGAGAACGGTGTGGCAGGAGGAGGGAGTTGCCATTGCCCTGAATGTGGTGGACAAATTAGGAGTATTTTTGGAATTCCAAGGTGAGGATTTTGAAACGCTCAAAAGCTGGCCTCGGAAGATAGGGTTTTCAGAACACCACTATCTCACCCGGGCTTATGATGAAATTTTATGACCTACGATGAAATAGTGGTAGAATATCTGCGTAATCTGCGTAATAACCTAGTTTTGTATTGTGCAATTTTCTCAGGAAGCATTTGAACAGCTGGTACGAGAGGAGGTGCAGCTTCTGCCAAAACGGTTCCGCCAGAAGATCAAGAATTGCGCTTTTTTTATCGCACAAGAGCCAACCCGCGAGCAGCTACGCAACGCGCGCGTGCGCGCAGGCTCTACCCTGCTCGCATTATATGAGGGCGTGCCCCAGCTCCACCGGACCATCGCGACAGGCACCGCGCTTCCGGACCGCATTACGCTTTTTCAGGGTCCTTTAGAAGCGCTCGCCGGAAACCCTGTCAACTCCGATCTTCTTCGCAAGGCAGTGCGCGACACCGTGTGGCATGAGATCGCGCATCATTTCGGGTTTGAGGAACACGAAGTGCGCGCCATGGAGCGTACAAGGCGGAAGAGTGTCTAAGAGGTGGGCGGGGGGGCGTTCACCTTTTTTTATTTTATATCGGCATTTCAATGGTTCTGTTGTAGCGTGGCCCCGCCTGGGCGTGGCCACACGATCGGTTGAGTCGGAGACATCCCAGTCATTCGACGGGATAAAAGCTCCGACGCTACAGAGTTGATAAAAGTGCCCGAAGGGCTTAATTTATGAAACTCTACCAGACTCTCCATGCGGTGATACACGGCGTAGATGCGCACGGACGCGGCACGGCGACCGCGGAAGGTAAGCTGCTCGCAGTGCCTTTTGCCTTCCCCGGCGATGAAGCTGACGTGCGGCCGGCGCATCGCGAGCATGGGATATTGGTGTGTGAGCTCGTGGCGCTTACCCGCCCTTCGCCATGGCGCGTGGCTCCCCAATGCGACCATGCGGACCGGTCAGGGGGATGCTTCTGGCAGGTTATTGCGTATGAGAAGCAATTGGAATGGAAACGGATGATCACGCAAATGTTTTTCGACACGGCAGGAGTGTCATTATCGGTGCCGGAGGTTATTCCCAGCGCCCCGCTTTTCGAGTTTCGGAATAAGATGGAATTCGCAATCGGCGAAGGTCCCGTAATTGGCACCAAAGCGCCGGGGAAATGGTGGGAGATCGTGGACATGGACGGATGTCTGCTTCTTTCGCGCGAATCGTGCGAGGTGGTGCGCCGCGTGCGCGCGTTTCTCACGCAGCACCGCGTGCCCTCATGGAACGCGCGGTTGCATCAGGGATATGCGCGGTATCTTGTGATTCGGGAAGGGAAATACACGCATGAGCGCATGGTAACCTTGATTACCGCGCCCGGGGCATTGCCCGGAGCCGAGGATCTCATCACACTTTTGCATCCGCTCACCACGTCGCTCTACCACGGCATTAATTTTTCTTTGAGCGATACTGCACTCGCAGATACGCTCACGCTTCTTGCGGGAGACCCTTATCTTCACGAGCAAGTGGGGGAATTGAGGCTCGCCATCAGCCCCAATTCGTTTTTTCAGACCAATTCATTTATGATAGAGAAGCTGATGGATGTGGTGGAAGATCTCCTGCAGTTAGCGCCGCGCGAGAAACTTCTCGACCTCTATTGCGGATTAGGATTATTTTCTTTGAAATATGCGCCTCTGTGCGCGCAGGTGATCGGCATTGAGGCGGCACAAGAAGCGGTGGCGATGGCCATACGGAATCAGGAGACGAATAAGATCGCCAATGTTGAATTTAAGGCGGGGAAAGTTGAGGATTTATCATGGGTAAGCCCTTGGGCTGATGCGGCTATTGTGGATCCGCCGCGGGCAGGGCTTCATCCGGACGTCATAGAGGCATTCATAAAGTGCGGCCCTCAAAGGTTTGTGTATGTCTGCTGCAATCCTAAAGCGTTCGCGCGGGAACTGGCCGCACTGCAAGCCGCGTATCGCGTCACTGCCATGCGCGCGCTTGACCTCTTCCCCCACTCGCCGCACGTGGAACTGGTGGTGAGGCTTGAGAGAATATAGAATTTAGAATCAAGAATCTGGAATGAATATCGAATAATGGTATGCAGAATGTGTCAATATCTAGATTCTCATTTCTAGCTTCCAGATTTTATCATGGTACAATACATGAGCATGACTGAACCAACCCCCCCACATCCATATAAATGCGGTATCGTCGTCCTTATTGGCCGATCCAACGTCGGCAAATCAACGCTCCTCAATGCCTTGGTGGGCGAGAAGGTAGCCCCGGTGTCGCCCCTGCCGCAGACGACGCGGCAGCCGGTGCAGGGCGTCCTCACCACTGATGAGGGACAGTTGGTATTCGTGGATACGCCGGGATTGCTCAAGGGTTCGAAAGACAAGATCACGGGACGCATTAACCAGACGATTAAGGAAAGTTTGGAAGGCGTGGACCTTGTCCTTTATGTGGCAGACCCCACGCGCATGATTGGCGAAGAGGAGCGGGCGCTGCTCGCAATGGTAAGGCCTCTTCCTATTCCGAAATTGCTCGTGATCAACAAGAGCGAAATCGCGGATGCGCCTTATGGCGAGGATTACAGGGATCTGCGTGAAGATTTTGCCGCGATCATGGAAGTGTCGGCGCTCACTGGCAGCGGCCTTAAGGTTTTGGTGAATGAGTGCCTCGCGCGCCTCCCGGAGGGGGTCATGCTCTATCCTCCCGAAGAAAAGACGAATATATCTCACACGCGGTGGATTGAGGAAATGATCCGCGAGAAGCTTTATTATTATCTCCACAAGGAAGTGCCCTATACTGCCACGGTGCGCGTGGAAGAAATAAATGAACGGGCAAACAAGGTGCTTTACATACGCGCCGTGGTGGTCACCACGGATGCGCGTTACCGCAAAATGATCATCGGACACGGCGCCCAGCGGATTAAGGAGATAGGCACTGCGGCGCGCAAAGAGCTAAGCCTCGCCCTCAACCGGCCGGTGTACCTCGATCTTACCGTGGATGTAGATACGCATTGGATGACGAGGATGGAGTAAGGTTCTATAAGACTAGAAATATGGTTCCATTACGCCGCGGTTGCCGCCTTTCTTGTTGCGGAACTCGGCTAATCGCTCGGATTGCCCGTTGCGCAACACGCGTCCCCGCCTCCAGCGCGGCGGGGCGCTCCGCCTCGGCAGGGCGACTCCGACGTGACGTCGGAGACCATGCTCGCCCTGCCTGCGGAGGGTAGCGCAAGAGCAATCCTCGCTTAGGGGAAGAATCGATCACACAGTCCCTGTCTGCCGTAGCCATTTCTACGGGGGTGTTCCCTACGTCAATGAGGATTCTATCATCATGGATGTTGCCGTTCATTGTTGACAGGCGATGACAGGCGGGCTCACAGCGAAACGCGGCACCCGCGGCTAGTCATACTTTAGAGAAGATTTATCTATAAGGCGAGGCGTGTGTTCTCGGGTAAAGATAAGTACGCCGATAAAAATAAGCACAATGCTGATAAGTACTGCACCTGCAGTGCTGGGATCATCGCGCGTAGTGGCAACACCGGCGACTTGGCCGGTCGAAATAGTGACCGGCAGCTTGATGCCTGAAGCGGCATTTGTGGCTCGAACGGTTAAGGGACGGCCTAGGATGGAAATATTAGTTTTTGAGTTTATGGGTTGTTGAGTTTGTGAATAGTATTCAATGGTGACTGTGGCGGATTTATTGGGCTCCAAGAGGAATGTGGTGGGAGTAATGATGAATGGAAAGAGGCTGTCGTTTTCCACTTCGTAAATCACGGTTTCACGGGAGGGATTCATCACGGTAAACGTACCTGTGATTTTTTTATTTGCCGCGCCATGGAGGGTCAGTTCTCGGGGCGAGACTGAAATACCTACAGCGAGTACAATAGGAGGAAGCATCCATAACGTCATTCCCGCGCAGGCGGGAATCCAGATGAAAACAAAAAATAAAAATCGTAATGACTGTTTGTTTATCTTTGTTTCCCCGATCAGAGCCTGCCCCGTACTTGATACGGGGTCGGGGGCGGCGTCTGGATCCCGCATCAAGCCTGCCCCGTACCGCGATACGGGGTGCGGGATGACGTTGAATAGTGTTTGGAAGCTCATACCCCCGGCGTTTAAGTGCGTTGTGAATGCGTGTGAATGCGATTTGTGTTACTGCGCCTGTCCCCAAAAGACGAGCGTACCTTGCGATACGCCTGTTTCGTTCCCGCTGGGCACGGAGAGCGCAACCTCCACCGTTTGAGTTGATTGCGCATTAAGCGATGTGTCAAAAGATCTCCATGAAGAGCCCGAAAGCCGCAGGTTGTCGACAAAGAGCTCGTCGCCGCGGACCGCGCTGGTGAATGAAAGAGGCGCGTCTCCAGTATTGCGCAGGAGGAGCGTGCGGTCTGCGGCCCTGCCTTGCGGTACATTGCCAAAGTCAAGAAGCGAAGGCTCGACCGTGAACCCTAGGGTTACGCCGTCCGCATTTCCGCCACCGGGCGCGGGAACCACATAAACCAATAAACCCACTGCGTTGCCATCTCCTATCGTGAGGGTGACCCGATTGGAACGGATTGCGCCGTCAGCCTCCGCCCAAATGGTCCACACGCCATCCGATAATGTAATAGTCGCCTCGCCTTGCGCGTCTGTCTGTATTGGTTCAGTCCCCCCATAGAGCGTGGCGGCAATCGGACTCCAACTATTATTGCTGAATTGTTGAATTGTTATATTGGCAGATTGGCCGTTGATCGTGCGGGTGGTAGATGCTGAAAGGCGCAAGGGACTCCACTCGAATTCCCCATAATACCAGAGCACTTCATCTCCCGGCGCTAATGCATAGTCAGCGGCGCCACGGTCAGGGAGTGCCCAGTTGACGCGGTAGAGCCACCCCTTTGTCCCTTGCGCCGCATCGTTGTTGATCGTCTTTACATAAGGGCCGAACGAGGTTTGCGGGATATCATAGGTGAAGCCGCACGCAGATGCGGCAGCGGGAATGATATCTAAGGCGCTGGCTAGTTGCGGAGCGAGCGCGGCGGTGCCGGTGCAGACTGGGTTTAACGATCCTTCTATGCGGTAGGACACGGTCGTGGCATGTTCTGGCACAAAGGAGGCGACCGGGAGGCTTTTG
Organism: Patescibacteria group bacterium; assembly: GCA_041645165.1. Lineage (NCBI taxonomy): Bacteria > Patescibacteria group bacterium. The sequence continues at coordinate 37,810 of JBAZQN010000012.1, forward strand.
CCTGCGAGCGCGATCACGGCATATGCGGTTGAGATCGGCGTGAACGAGGTTTCATCGGTGAAGGTGGAGGAATGCGCAAAACTGCCATTCGGCTGCTGCAGCGCAAGGAGGTGGTCAAGCGCGTCTTTGCCATTCTTTTCCCATGCGGAGGAAGCGGGATCCTGGCCTGCTTTTCTCACTGCGTGCGCAACCCAGGCGGAGGACGATGTGTCGGAAGGATCCGGCTCACTGGTATAGGGATTGGCGGGCCAGAAGTAGGGGAATCCGCCGTCCTCATTTTGCGTGCCCTTCAGCCAGAGAAGCGCTCTTGAAATTGGCTCTTGGGATGGGGCGACTCCCGCTTCTATAAGCGCCTGAATGGCCGCTGCGGTGGTGTTGGTATCGCCCCATGACCCGTTCTCCTGCTGTGCATTGAGGAGAGTTGTTTTTGCGTCTTGGATCGCCGGGTCGTCAGAGGCCTCTCCTGCCGCAGAAAGCGCAAGAATTCCGAAAATATCATCGTTGAGAAGCGCAGGGTCGCCGATTTGGCCGTTGGTGTGGAACGTGTTGAGCTTCGCGACCAAGTCGATCCCGGTAAAAGTGCGGGGATCGTATCCTGCCGCGACAATCGCGAGTATCGGCGCTTCCATCGTGATGGCAGAGCTGGTATCTGCCGTTTTTAGGTATTCGGCAGGGACTTCTGTGTCTCCTGCGGCTACAAGCGCCATGGTAGCCCAGGGGGCGGCGGGTTTGGATTTGAGATAGGTAATGGCGCGGGAGAGAGGGGCGTCTGCTTGCAATGAGAGTGACGGGATAAGGGATGAGGCGATGAGGAGCGCGGTTACGCACCTCACTGTCATCCCCGACCAGAACCTGCCCCGTACCGAGATACGGGGTCGGGGATCCAGAAGGGAAAAATAGACAAAAATCGATTTGTTTTTGTTCGTTTGTCTGGATTCCTGCTTTCGCAGGAATGACACCAGCTGTGTGCGCATATAAGAAATAAAAAAAATCCACTCGAGGGAGTGGATGGTCTTAAAGCGCAAAGCATAAAATTGCGCATAAGGACCATGGTATAACTCTGCTCGGAGTCATGTGAGGGGGTTACTTTACTCCAGCGACCGGGCTTGTCCCGCCAAAATTTTGCTCTGCAAAACTTAGGCGGGCGTTACCGTTGCGGCACAGCGGGGGAATGAAACCCCACTTCCCTGTGAGTAAAGAGTCTTGTGAATGAGCTTTTCAAGCTTATATCGGTTTGAATGGCAGGGCAAGTGGATAACTAGGGATGCGTCTGATATAATGAAGAGAGAATATATTTCTTTTATCAACGTTATAATCATGAATATGCCGCAGCGCCTCGGTTCATCCTCACCTCGCCGCGTCGTGGTATTTGTGGGTGTTATTGCGCTCATCGGGGTATATGTAGGATACGCGGTGGTTTCTCGTACGTTTAAAAATCAGACACGCCAGGGCGCTCCTGCACCATCTGCAACCATGACGCAAGAGCCTACCCCAGATGAGCTGGCAGCGCGGCAGAACGTATGGACCAGCGATGATCCGGTACGGGGGAATATTAAAGCCCAGGTGTCCATTGTGGAATTTAGCGATTTCGAGTGCCCTTATTGCCGTGAGGAGTATCCTATAATAAAGCAGCTCCTCGATACGTATGGAGCCCAGGTCCGGTTCCAGTACCGCGATTTCCCTATTTCTGAACCACACCCCAATGCGCAGAGTGCGGCAGAGGCGGCAGAGTGCGCGAGCGCCCAGGGCAAGTTTTGGGAATATCATAATATATTATTTGAGCATCAAGACAGCCTTACGCGCGAAGACCTCGGAAGGTATGCGCGCGAGGTCGGGCTCAATCTCAAACTTTTCAATCAGTGCCTGGACGGCCGTTCTAAAACGAATGAGGTGATTGCGGACTTTAACGATGGGCGCGCGTTAGGAGTTGGTGGCACGCCGACTTTTTTTATAAACGGAGCAAAGTATGCGGGAGTGTTTACCTATGAAGAATTGAAGGGGATTGTTGAGGAGTTATTAAAGTGATAAATTTTCAATTCTCAATTTTACAATTTTCACTAAATGATTCAATGATTCAATTTTCAAACATTGGGAAATTGAAAATCAACTGAAAATTGAACATTGTCCCGCTCTTTGATCATTTTTTTAAATGTTAGCGGGATCCCGCCTAAGCGGGAGAAATTGATAATTATATTAAGTATGGAAAAAACCCTAAAGACAATCATTATCGGTGCTGACCATCGCGGGTGGCAGGCGAAGGAAGACCTTAAGCGTTCCATTGCAGAGTGGGGATATTTAATTGCTGATGAAGGGGCGCATGCGTATGACGTGCATGATGATTATCCTGATATCGCCTATGCGGTGGCCTTGAGAGTCGCGCAGGAAGATGACATGCAGGGAGTGCTCCTGTGCGGATCCGGCGTGGGGATGTCAGTGGTTGCCAATAAAGTGCAAGGGATTCGCGCTTCCTTGTGCTTTTTTCCTGAACAAGCGGCAGCAGCCAAACACGATGATGATGCGAATGTGCTAGTGCTGTCCGTGGATTATCTGACCGCGGCACAGATGCGCCGCATTCTCAAGAGCTGGCTTGACACCGATTTTGCGCCGAAAGAGAAGTATATGCGGAGGTTGAGGAAGATTACTTTATTGGAGACACAAGGCTATCTGAAGAATGTCAAAGCTCAAAGTTCAAATGCCATGGTTCGACAGGCTCACCATGACAAATAAGACGTGTCATCCGAGAGCCTAAGTCGAAGGGTTGACACTCATTTGAGCTTTGAAATTTGTCATTGAGATTTTGAAATTCCTTTGAACTTTGTCCCGCACTTTGAATTATTTTATCTAAGGTATGCGGGATCCCGCCTGAGCGGTGAGATTTTGAAATTTGTCATTATGCTAGAAGTTCTTCCTGCCATTATCGAAGATACCTACGAGGAGGTGGAGAAAAAGCTAAACCTCGTGGCGCCCTTTGTGGACTGGGTGCAGATCGATGTGGGCGATGGCGCATTTGTGGCGCATAAGACCTGGAGTAGAATTGAAGACCTGTCATCTCTTTCCCTCGAATTGGCGATTGATTTGCATCTCATGGTACAGGACCCGCTCTCGTATGTGGCGCGCGCGCAGGCAATACCGCAGATAAAACGCATCACGTTCCATATTGAATCTGCCGCGGAGGGTGCCGCCGTCTGCCATGCGATCAAGCGTGCAGACAGGGAAGCGGGGGTGGCGTTGAATCCTGATACATCGTTTTCAACACTTGCCAACTTCCATGGTATACTGGATGCACTTCTGCTCATGGGCGTGCATCCGGGATGGGGCGGGCAAACATTTATCCCTCGGACGCTTGAACGGATACGGGAAGCGCGCACACAATATAAAAAAATAAAGATTGGCGTGGACGGCGGCGTGCATCTTCAAAACGGAAGCGCGCAAGCTTGTGTGGACGCAGGAGTGGATTACCTTGTGGTTGGAAGCGAGATTTTTAACGCTCAAGAGCCAGCAGTAGTGATTAGAAGATTACAACAACTGGTTCCTTCTTTTCGATCATAGCGATAAATCCCAATGTCAAAATCCAAATATCAAATAAAGCTCAAATGTCCAATGTCCAAGGGTTGGGAATTGGGATTTTTGATTTTATTGGAAATTGTCCCGCACCATTATTTTCTAAATTTAAGGTATGCGGGATCCTGCCTAAGCGGGAGAAATTGGAAATTGGGATTTACGTCATATGTTTGATGTCATCACCATCGGCGCGGCAACCCAGGATGTATTCTTGATGAGCAAGGGTTTTCACCTTATGCGATCTTCTCGCATGAAACGGATATGTGAGTGTTTCCCTCTGGGCGAAAAAATAAACGTAGAGCGCATTGATTTTGAAACCGGCGGCGGAGCAACAAACGCTGCGGCGACTTTCCGTAATTTGGGATTCAGCGCGGGTGTCATTGCCAAAGTAGGGGATGACAGCGCAGGCGCGGCGGTAGTAAATGATTTGCGCGGGAGAGGATTAAAGACTGATTGGGTGCGTCACGTGGCGGGGGGCACGACTGGGTTTGCGGCCATACTCCTTACTCCCCACGGCGATCGCACGGCGCTTGTCCATAGGGGCGTGTCCGCCTCGTTTTCCTCTGCAGATATTCCTTGGCAGAAGCTCAATGCGGCGTGGCTTGTGGTCACTTCGCTTGCGGGAAACATCGCATTGCTCAAGCGCCTTATCAACGCAGCGTGCGCGCGTGGGGTGCGGGTCGCGTTCAATCCGGGCATGGGAGAATTGCGTTATGGTCTCGAAGTCCTTCGTAAGCATTGCAGCGCCGCGCATGTGCTGCTGCTCAATCGCGGAGAAGCGAACATGCTCGCCTCGCTGAAGTTCTGGCGAAGCGGGCTCGCGCCAGGCGCGCGTGATATCCGTGCGCTCCGGCGCCGTTTATCTGCCCGTTTTCAAAATGCCGTCGTGGTCACTGAGGGAGCGCGGGGCGCGTATTATTGGGATCAACGCCAGTTCTTATGGGCGCAGAGCAAAAAAGTGAAGGTGGTGAATTCTACGGGCGCGGGCGATGCATTTGGCGCCGGATTTATTTCTGGTATACTGCGCTGGCGTGACCCTGCGCGGGCGCTGCAACTGGCGACACTCAATGCGCTCGGCACGATACAACAGATGGGCGCTAAAAAAGGGTTGCTTACTAAATGGCCTACGCAAGCTATACTGGATGGAATTAAGATAACGTCATTATAGAATATTCAATTTTTCAATTCTCAATTTTACAATTTTCACTCAATGATTCAATGATCCAATTTTCAAACATTGAAAAATTGAAAATTAATTGAAAATTGAACATTGAAAATTGGAAATTATTAATAAATTATGAATACACAAAAGGAACAAAAGAAGAATATTGGTTGGCTCAAGTATACGATATGCGTTTCAGGCGCTGCGGGCGGTCCCGTGGTGACGCAAGCGGCGATGGATAAAGCAAAAGAAATAGGCCGTGAGATCGTGCGGCACGGGTGTGTGCTCGTGACGGGCGCCACCACCGGCATCCCCTATGCGGCTGCGCAGGGAGCAAAAGAGTTGGGTGGCATTTCCATAGGCCTGTCCCCCGCCTCCTCCGAGCGGGACCATATACGCCATTACCACCTGCCGACCAAGTACTTTGATTTGATCATTTATACAGGATTCGATTATTCAGGAAGGAACCTCCTGCTCACCCGTGCTTCGGATGCGGTGATCGTCATTAATGGAAGGATAGGGACGCTCAACGAGTTTACCATTGCCTTTGAAGATCGGAAACCCATCGGGGTGCTTATCGAGAGCGGCGGTTCTGCTGATTTGATAAAAGGGATTGTGAAGGCGGCGCAGAAAGGCGCGGGGAAAATTATCTATCACAACGAGCCGAAGGTATTGGTGGAAAAAGTGCTTGCACTGGTCAGGAAAGAAAAATTAATGAAGCCTCCTCTAAGCGAATACTTTTTGAACCACCATTATCATGGAAATGAATAGGATGGGAAATCCCAATGACAAATTTCAAATGTCAAATGAATATCAAAGCTCAAAATCCAAATTTGACATTGGGGTTTTGAATTTTATTTGAACTTTGAACTTTGTCCCGCACTTTGAATTATTTTATCTAAGGTATGCGGGATCCCGCCTGAGCGGTGAGATTTTGAAATTATGGTGATGGCTGGTCGCAATAACCTTGTTATTTTTTATGAAGAGTCGAAATAAATATGATTTGATAATTGTCGGTGGTGGTGCCGCAGGATATGCCGCGGCGCTCTACGCGAAACGGTATGAACTTTCTGTGTTGTTGATAGAAGGAGAAACTCCCGGAGGAGAAACCGCAAATGCGGGATTAATTGAAAATTATCCCGGTTTTGATGCGATTGACGGGTATGAGCTCTATCAGAAATTCCGCAGCCATGCGCTCAAGTTCGGCGCTGAAATCCAATCGGGCAGGGTTGAGAAAGTGACACAAGAAGGCCATCAGTTCAAAGTGTCCGTAGGGGGACAAGGCGAGAAGGAAGGCTTATGCATTATATTCGCCCATGGTCAGGCGCGCAGGAGATTGGGGCTTCCAAGCGAAGATCGCTTAACCGGCAAAGGGGTATCTTACTGCGTCACCTGCGACGGGCCATTGTACAAAGGGAAGACCGTGGGGATTGTGGGAGGGGGCGATGCGTCGGTGAAAGGAGTAAATCTGCTTACTGAATTCGTTCATAAAGTTTTCTTAATTGTTATGCTGGGGCAAGTGAACGCAGAACCTATTAATTTTCGGCTCATGCAAAGCAAGGGTGACAAGGTTGAAGTGTTATACCATACGCAAGTAAAAGAGTTATTAGAAGAGAGCGGAAAATTCGCGGGAGTGAAGCTCTCACCGGGTTATCAAGGAAATGACATCCTTAAGCTTGATGGGTTGTTTATAGAAATCGGCGCAGTGCCGGATCGGGCGCTTCCCGCATCTCTGGGGGTGGCGCTCGCCGAGAGCGGGCATATTCACGTGGACCAATTCATGCGGACGAACATCGCGGGTATTTTTGCCGCAGGGGACGTGACGGACGCCACGGGATCATTCCGCCAGATCGTCACCGCGGCCGCGCAAGGGTCCATCGCGGCGACCAGCGCGTATGAGTATCTGAAAATCCTAAATCCGAAATCCTAAACAAACTCAAAGCACAAAATTCAAAGGTGAAACAGTTTTGTATTTCGGATTTGTTTAGAGTTTAGTGTTTAGTATTTAGAGTTTATGCTATTAAGCGACCTCTGCGAATGCGGCTCTGGTTTAGTCTATGGCGCGTGCCATGGTTCCATGGAGCCGTGCGACTGCGGATCCGGCGATCCTGCGGGCAGCTGTTGTTATGACGTTGACAATGGCGAGGAGGAAGAATAACAAAAAAGCAAAATGCAAAACTCAAAATTATGGAGTCCCGCAAAGCGGGACAGAATTCTTTCATTTTGATTTTTGGTCTTTGATTTTTGCATTTCACACAAAGGTATGTCCTTTCCCCACCGCGTGAGACCAGGAAGGCGCGCCCAAGCCCGCCTGTCTGGGCGCAGGACGAAATGGTTCTTAGGAGCCGCGGCGCTGTTGCTTGTGTCAGGCGGCGTTCTTTTTTTATATTTCACCAGAGGGACCACCCTTGTGCTAGATAGTGCGGACGTGTCAGGTGAAGCCTCATCCACCGCCCAAGACATCCCTCCTGCCGGAAGCGATGAGTTCATGCCGCCTTTTTCGGCGGACACGTTCGAAGGGAAACGTTTTTCAGTGGCGGAGTATGAGGATAAAACCGCGGTTATTATTGATTTTTGGGCTTCATGGTGTTCGTTTTGCGTAAAGGAAATGCCGCTTATACAGCACATGGCGGATTTGTACGGGAAAGACAAGCTTACCGTGGTCGGCATTCATCGCGGCGACTCTGAGCCTGTAGAAAAGGGAGTAGCGCTCGCGGCGAAGTTAGGGATAAAATATCTCCTGCTCCAGGATCCTGAAGGGAAATATTTCAAGTTGCTCGGGCAGGGGAAACCATTCATGCCGCTTACCATATTTATAGACCGCGAAGGGCGCATAGTGGAGCGGCGCATCGGCCCCAAAACGGCGGAAGAAATACGGGTGAGCACGGCGAAGATCATAGCCCCATGAGGGGAAATTCTAAACTCTCTCGTTACGCGAGATCTGGCGTAGCCAGATAAATTCTAAATACTAAACAAATCCAAAATCCAAATTACCGAAATTCAAAACGATTTTGGGCATTTGGGTTTTGAGCTTGGAATTTATTTAGGATTTAGGGCTTCGGATTTAGAGCTTCTCAATGTTTTTGCACACTTTCCATCCTTCTCCCATTCTTTTTTCTTTTGGTCCCTTTTCCGTCCACTGGTACGGTCTTTTCATGCTCGCAGGCGTCGCGGCAGGCTACGCAATTGCGCGGCGCACGTTTGCGTGGGCGCGCGTTTCCCCCTCGGTCCTTGATCGTCTCGTCACTGCGCTCATTCTGGGCGGCTTCATAGGCGCCCGACTCTATCATGTCCTGAACGTATTCGGGTATTATTGGTCGCATCCTTTGGACGTGTTCGCCGTGTGGAAAGGGGGTCTTGCGATCCACGGCGCGCTCTTGGGAGGATTGATTGCATTGTGGTGGTTTGTCGGCAAGCGTACACACCCTGTCCCGATATGTCGGGACATCCCTCTCAAGAGGGGATTTCGTACGGTCGAGTCCCCTCCTACGGAGGGGTGGCCGCAGGCCGGGGTGGGTGGTGCCCGCGAAAGGTTGTGCACATGTTTACTGATCACCGACCTCCTTGCGCCTTCCGTCGCGCTCGGCCAGGCGATTGGCCGCTGGGGAAATTATTTTCGGCAGGAGCTCTATGGCCTGCCGACTGACCTGCCGTGGGGAATTCCCATCGATGCTGCGCATCGGCTCTCTGATTTCACGCAGTACAAATATTTTCATCCCGTATTTCTCTATGAGTCAGTGTGGTTAATCATTGTGTGTATTATCCTTCTTGTCATCCTGAGCGGAGTGATGCGGAGCAGAACAGAGTCGAAGGATCTCCGGCGAATGCCGGTCGGTCGCATCTTCTTCCTCTACCTCATCCTTGCAGGACTCGGGAGATTCTTCATAGAATTTTTACGCATCGACCCGATGCCGCTGGTGTACGGCGTGCGCCTGCAGCAGCTCGTGAGTATAATCTTAATAATGGTAGGATTTGGTGGAATTGTTTGGATGCGGCACCTGGCTCGGGGAGGAGAAGATAATTAATTCTATTGCATAAAACAGAAGAAACGTGTACGATAGCCAGTGAAGAAATACTGCATATCATGCCAAAATATAAAGCAAAAAATGAAAATTTTTTTAAACACTGGTCGCCTTCGATGGCATATACACTTGGTTTTTTCTGCGCAGACGGTTCGATGTTTGTAAATCCACGAGGGAGCAGGTATGTTGCCTTTTACTCAAATGACAGGAATGTGCTTGAATTTATTCGCAGGGCTATTGGTGCGGCACATAAAATAAGTGTCAAACAAGTAGGGAAATTCGGAAGGAAATCGCCAGCATATTTTCTTCAGATTGGGAGTAAAGAAATGTTTATTGACTTGTCCCGAATGGGTATCATGATCAATAAGAGTAAACGAATGGTGCTTCCAGATATTCCTGAGGATTGCTTCTCTCCTTTTGTGAGGGGTTATTTTGACGGAGACGGCAATGTCGTGTATGGTCTATATAAAAGAAAAGCTCGGCCCCATCCTGCGAGGATATTACGGGTTAGCTTTACTTCAGGGAGCAGGGGGTTTCTTAAATCGTTATCGGAAAGATTATTTAGTACGTTACAGATTGAAGGTGTTCTAAGTTATTACGGGAGAGCATGGCGCCTTGTGTATAGCAATCGTCCATCATTACACTTATTGGAGTTTATGTATGCGCCTCGCTTAGATCAGCTTCCCGTGCTACAAAGAAAATTTGAGAGGTTTATAAAAGCGAAAAAATATATGTAGGGGCCGGTGGTGTAGCCTGGTTTGCACACCTCCCTGTCACGGAGGTAGTCGCGGGTTCAAATCCCGTCCGGCCCGTTGTGTTTTTCACCACCTTGATAGAGGGCGGTGATATTATTTTCGATTGACTAAAGTCAATTTTTGCTGTATAGTAGAAACAGACAGTGCGAAGGAAAAAACAAAAATGCAGTTTCAAATACAAAAAAGCGCGCAGGCCAACCACACGTCTATCGAACAACAAGAGCGGCCAGAATCCTTGGACCTGGAATCATCGGTCGATGATTTTAGGTTTGAGAAGGAAGTGTCGCAGAGGCACTCTTTATTATTTTCGTCGTTCTTCCGCAAACCTCCGCGCCCACTCCTCTGGCCGTATTAAAAAATGGCAGAAATTGGAATATAAACTTAAATAGTCGCCATTATGGCGATTTTTTATTTGGCTTCACGCTCCCAGCTTCTAGATTTTAAATTCCAACTCCTAGATGCCCATACCCTTGACATGCGCCGCAGATCGTGTTAATCTTCCCTGTTTTAGCAATCCCAAACAAACCAACAATATATAACAGTGTAACAGTCTAGCAATTCAACAGCATATCGATGTAACAGTTTAACACTGTAACAATTTAACAATTCATCCAACAAGGGCTCTCCTCTGGTGGTTGGGGTGTATACACCCAGAGTGAGCAATAACTTCTCTATCCAGATCTGCGTTTATCTGCGTGTGATCTGCGAAGATCGGCGTTATTGTACTCTTTCCCCCCTAACCTCCAGTTGCGAGTTCTGGTTTCAAGAACTCATTGCGGCTGGAGGTTGGTTGTTTTTCATCCCGCACCGAGCCTGCCTGAACTTGATTCGGGGATGCGGGATCCAGAGGACACCTCTTTCGTCATTCCGGATTTATTCCGGAATCCAGAAAAAACAAAAATACAATAACGATATTTCATTTCCGTTGGGATTAAAGCATCTTTTCATGTTTTGCTTTCAAGGGGAATGAATTAGAGATAGCAAATTGAAAATTCAGAAATTCAATGATAGAACAATAAAATAAAAAGAAAGGTAGGTTTGTTATGGCAGAAGAAGCGGAAAAACAGACAAACGCCGGGCCGATCACGGTCAGCAAGGATGTGCTCGACATCGTGATCAACGAGGCCATTCGGCCACTTGCGCGGCATCTGGTGATGTCCCTGCCAGATGATGTATTAAAGGATCGTGCAAGATTGTGGTCGATGGCTACTCCGGCGCTCGCGTTTGCGGTGGCGCGGGCATTGCCGGACAAGGGGGTCTGGAAGACGGTGGACATTTTCCAGAAGGAATTTTTCTCCGAGGTCGGGCAGGCGTTGCGCGACCGTGCGTCCGGCATGCTTAAAGAAATTGCCACGCACGAACCGAAGATTGCGCACTTGCCGAAGGCCGAGGCGGTTTCTTTTGGATTGGTGTTTACGACCCTCGGCAGGACATCGCAAGGCGTGGCAGTACTTAAGAGGATCGGATCTTACGGAGGGGACGGCCTTGCATTGTACGCGCATTTTGCTGGCATCCCGGCGGCCCAGCTTGAACAGCAATTGAGAGGGTTGAAGCCAGAGGCGGTAGACGCCCTAATGCTTACCTTCAAGAAGCCGGAAAAACAACCCAGCGCCCCGATCTTGCCAAAGATGACAGCTAAACTCGACGGCTGGAAGAGTCGGGCGCGGCAGGCAGCTGACAAATACAATAAAAAGAAAGGATGGTGGTAAGTCATGGAGTTCCTCGAGCTATTTCATTCCTGGCTGGCCTACCAAGGTCGGCGGATCCAATGGACGGTCAGGTTTCTCGGTGCCACCGTCCTTATCACGGCAGTCCTTATCTCCTGGGGATTGTTTGTGCAAATGAGCATTGGGCTCATCATCGTAGGCGTACTGTTTTCGTTTGTGGGGTTCGTGCTGTTTGGGATACTCCGCCATTTGATTTTATTGGTATTAGCTGAGGCGGCTGGGGAATTGGTGACGAAGACCCGCGAAGCGATTCAGACGTATTTGAAATTCATGGGGGTGGTGGTATTGAGCGAGGCGATCGGGCTGAATTATCTGGGGCTCGTTTTTATCTTCGGGACACCGGATAAGATTATCTTCGGTCTGATTTCGCTCGCAGTCCTGATCCTGCTTTTGGGCGGCGGGATCAAGGGGGAGAAATTTATTCCCACCGTCACCGGACTCGCCTGGGTCGAGTTCGGTCTCGCAACCACATACCTCATCGCGCCGGAGGAGTTAAGGGCTCTCTTCGGGGAATTGAGACAGCTTCCATTTTTGGGGAATCTTGCATTGGTTGCTCTTGGTTACCTTGTGGTAAGCAAGGTCGCTAGGAAGAGAACTGGGCAGAGTGCTTCGGGTTTAACCACCGCCACCGTCAGCTCAACTACAACGCCAGCTTCGGGGTACGGTAGTGGTGCCAGCAAGAGCAAGGGGAGCGGGCTGTTCGGCTTCCTCATTTTTCTCCTTGTTCTTGGGGCGGCTGTCGGTGGCATTCTCTTCTTCACGCTTCCCAAGGAGAAACTGACGCCGGAGTATCGGGCGGAGGTTTTCGGGGCAGTGAAGGGAGAGGTCGGGAAGGTAACCAGCGAAGTCAAATCTCGCTTGGATACTTTCCGCGGCCCGCAAGCGCAAGCCGCACCCGCACCCAAGCCAGCAGCCGCGGCGCCTATGAAGCTCTCCGTCGATCTTTCCGGTGCACGCGTTCTTGTGTATCGGGAGAGTGATGGAAGTGCACAGGGCCAGTTCATCGGTCCGGTGCTTGCGACGGCTATGACTGGCACGATCTCTCGGGACGCGGGAGGACCCGAGACGATTAGTGTGGCGCTGTGCTTTTCGCGACACGATAGTGTCCTTGCTGTCGCCTCCCATCCGTTCAAGGAGAACGAAAGCTACACCTTCAAGTCCTCTGGAGTGCCCTACGTGTGGGCGCCGAAGGGGACGAAGGGAAAAGTCAATTTGGTTCTAAATTAAAGCTCGCGTTGAGGACGTGAGAAAGGCCGGATAGATCTTTTATCCGGCCTTGATTTTTTTATTTATTTCTGTTATGATATAAGTGTTTTATACCCAATCTTTAACTAAAAAAGTATGCTTACCTCTGCGATTCAGCAGTTTGTAGCCCAGCTCATGACGGATGCCGGGCTCGATGCCCTTGCGCCAGAGTTCAAAGAGGATTATGCTGAACAGCTTGCTGCACAAGTAGAACGTCGCATTGGGATAAAAGCCGTGGGGATGCTTGATTTCAAAGGTAAGCAAGAATACCTCAAATTTATCGAAAAATTCGAAAATAAAGTGCCAAATCCCGAGGAGGCGCATAAATTTTTCCAGCAGCATGTGACGGATTTTGACACGAAAATGCAGACCGTACTCGACGATTTTTCAAAAGAATTCTTATCATCTATTAAGAAAGATTAATATTGTTTATATGTCTGAACATCCACAGCAACGACAGGAGGCAGAGGGAGGAATACATCAATTCATTGACACGAGCGGAGCGACTATCGGACCTACTGTTGATCAGAATTTTAACGGCGCGCATATCGGTCCCCATACCGAAGAGAATTTTAGCGGCGCGCGCATTGGCGGCATGCACGCAGAACACGTCGATGGCGGTATCAATGTCACTATCGGCTCGCCACGAGATGTAACGGCAGAAAAAGAGAAGACAGCTGCGCGTGAGGAGACGACCACAAAGAAGGCTGCAACTCATGAGGAAAAGCCAGCGAGCGAAGAAAAGGGTAAGGGGACAAATCAGGAAGCAAAGGAGCAAAAAGATGTAACGTATAAACTTACCCAGGGTGAATTTGATATGTTAGTATTGGCGACAAAGGTGAAATTACGCAGGAAAGAAGTTACACCAGAAGAATTGGGAAAAGTATTAGAGCAGGCGGTAAAGGATGTGATTGGCGTTGCCGCAAAGGAGAAACGGGCAAGAAAAGACGTAAAGGTTTATTCTCTCGAAGACTTCAAGACGGCACTTGGCATAGGTAAAAAGAAAGAAGAAGAACCAAAGGAGGAATATGCACTGACTGATGCTGAATTGGCAAGTGCGGTGCGGAGGCTGAAAAAAGCATTTCCTCTTGAGGGAAACAAAGAGCCGCCTGATGAAGGTATTATGTTTATAGTGAAAGACGAAATGTTGAAACGCGGCGAAAAGGCTGAAACACCGAAAGACGCAAAGGTCTTGACAATCGCGCAGATCAGGGATGCATATAAGAGACCAGAGAAGAAGGAACAGAAAGAAGAAGCGTCCTTTCAGATGACTCCTTTTGAGTTTAAATATGTAGTCAAACGGCTTTTGGAATGGAAAGTGACGGCGGACAAACTTTCTGTGATAGATGTACAGAGAATTAAGCTTGACCCCGCCAGGAGAAGAGGGGGGGAACAGCCGCGTACGTACACCTTGGATGATATAAGGAAGGCTTTAGGATCCGAAGGGGCGGGCGGTCAGACAGACAAGAGTGCGAGGAAAGATGATAAAGATGGCAATGCACCACCACCTGAGAAGGAAGCGCCTGACGGTGGATACCAGTATAGTAAGGCTGAAATGGCGTCTGTTGTGAAATCACTTGCTGACCAGATGATTGATCCCCAGAATTTAACGGCTGAAGATATTCGCGCAATATCATATCCTGTTGAGGAACATGCAGAGCGGGGTGCGGTTACTTTGGAGGATCTAAAACAGGCCTTGGCTGAAGAGTTGGGGAAGAGGGCGGGAGGAGAACATGAGGGTTTTAAGCCAAAAACCAAGGAGGAGCTTGAGGCGATTGCCCCCGAGCCTTATAAGGTTACTTATAACGGAGCTACCTATGATATCCGACAGGTAATGGATAATGCTGATAAGCTTGCGCGAGTGAGGGATGCGTTTGGCATTGAAGGGAAAGAGAGAACTTCTACACAGAAGGGGATTGTGGGTGATTTAGCGATAGCGTTAGATATAGCAATTAGAAATGGACTCCAGCCAATCGAGGAAAAGAAGTAAGTCACACGGATTTGATTTAGTGTATGTCACACGCACCTGCACGTCACTTCGCCCACCACCTTATACATCACGGAGGGCTTCACGTACTCGGTCATACGTATACGCATGAATATAAAGAGAAACTCGCCGATCAGCTATCCCGTAGGGTGGGCCTGAAAGCGATACAAATGCTCGACGATAATGGGCGGGAGGAGTATATGAAATTCAGTTCCAAATTTGCACGCAAGGATCCGACGCCTAAGCAGGCGTTTGATTTTTTTCGAAAGCGCATTCCCGACTTTGAGAAGAAACTCGGGCAGGTAGTGAGCGATATTATACGCGATTTTTTCGAATCCCATGCGAAGTTTGTAGGATAATATATGGAAGATCCCAAAGAACAAAGTACATCCACTCATACCGAGCTCACGCGCGAGCGCGGAGTGACCAGCGAGGAGCGTGCAAAGCACGTACTGCTTGAAAAAGAGCTCACTGCGTTGATGCGCAAACGTAAAAAAGGCGAAGCGCCGTCACCTGATGAAAAAAGGCTTATCGGCGACGTCCTCGCGCACCCTTATCGGATCGAGCAGGTAACCGTGTTCCTGTATGGGCCGCGAAGTACAAAAATATCTCCTGAAATTAAAGCAAAGTTACTTGAATTCTGCACATTAAGAGATAGGATCGAGTTAGGGAGTCATGGTGCAGGGGGATCTATAATAATTAATCAGAACGTTGAAGGAGTTCATCAAACCATTGATAATAGCGGCGCTCAAATAGGACCTCAAGTAAAGCAAGACTTTACCGGTGCACATATTGGACCTCATGTGGAAGAGGATTTTACCGGTGCACGTGTTGGCGGCATGCATGCGGATAATGTACAGGGCGGCATAACGGTTGACGTTGCGGGAGGGGTGGCATCTGTTCCTGTGGCGCCTCCCTCGCATGAAGAACCACGGAGGGAGAGACCAGAGGAAGAGGAGGAAGCTGAACAAGAACCAGAAGAAGAAGAAGAAGAAGTTGAAGAGGAGCCAGAAGAGGAGGAAGCTGAGTTAGTACCAGAGGAAGAAGTTGAAGAGGAAGAGGAACTAGAGCCGGAGAGAGAATGGAATCTCCTACGCAGGCTGAATACGGCAAAACGGGAGGAGGCACTGCGTCAGGGGGTGGAGGGACCGAAGACCGAGGAAGACATTGAGATTGATTTGGAAAAAGTAAAATACGCAGAACGTGATGAGGTGGCAGATGACCAAGAGCTCAATGAGAAGATCCAGGAGCTTTTAGAAGCTATGGCAAAGGCTGAGGATGTGCTTGAGGGTGTGAAACCGGAGACCTTGCAGTTTATCAACGAGCGGACGGGACTTCCTGAAGATCAGGTTTTAGAAATAGCCAAACAACAGCTAACGCGTTTGCAAGAGGAAGCCGAGAAAAATGTGAAGGGCAAGAAGAGCAAATCAGGCTGGTTTAAGACGCTCGCAAAAAATATCCTTCCCTATGCCGCTTTTGCGAGCTTGGGTTTTTTTGCGCTACTTCCCGGTTCGCTTGCCGCGCTCACGTTTGCGGCGTACCGCGGCGGGCAGATGCTCTATAAGAAGCATAAGGAGAAGAAGGCGATTACCGAAGAGACAGAACGCATACAGGGCCAGTTGGTCGTAAACGGTTCTCAAGAACAGCGGCAATATAAGGAGCAGTATAACGCATCCATTGCCACGGCCAAGCAGGAGCAGATCGACGGAGAGTCAGTGGAAAAGAGGATGCTTGATACTGATGCAGCGCGGGATGCGCATCTTAATACATGGAGAGCAGAAGAGTTGTGGAGCAAATCAGCGGCAGATCAAGAAAGCGCCCGACAGGAATATTTGGATGAACTTACTAATACCAGGGAAGCGTATGAACAAAGGATTCTCACGTATTTGGAAAACCACGAATACTGGAGAGAGCGTCCCGAAGAAGAGCGTGTGCTCTACGCCAAGGCGTGCAGTGATTTATATGAGCGAAATGAACGGGAGTCATTGAGCGAGGCGGAGCTGCAGGCGGAATTTGTAAAGGTAGATGAGGGAAAGATTACGAAGTTCCTACGGCGCAAGCGGCACGAGCTCGAAGAAGTAAAGTTCTTCAAGGGGCTTTCTGAAAAGATGAAGGATAAGGTAAATACCGGCCTCATCTTTATTGCCGCTCGGCAAGTGGCGCATGCCAGCAGCGTTCTGGGACCTGCGATGGATTTCTGGGGCGGCATGCGGCTCGGCGGCGCATTGGGGGATTTGATGCTGCGAAAGAAATATGGCGAACTCCAGGATGTGACGGTAGATGATCTCACGCGGTGCCAGTCGCTCTCAAGACTCACTCCTGATCAACGAAGCAAAGCTAACTTACCGGACGATGCCCAGCTTACAGAATGGAAGAAAGCGCTCTATGATAAGGCGCAGCGGCAGATATTGAATACAGATTTCAGGCTCAAACATCCCACGGAATATGCACAGTTAAAGGAGTATCTCCACGGAGAAGCGCTGAAAGACATGTCCACCCGTTATCTCATGCGACTGGAACAGATGAACAGTGATGACGAGCAAGTCATGGCGCTCTCTTTAGGTCTTGCGGTCAGTGAGGAACAGAAAGTGAGCCGCACCCAGGAAGCTGCTGTTACGGGAGGGGCACGAGAGGCGCAGGCACGGAAGGAAAAGATAGAAAAGGAAGTGCAGTGGAAGAGGGTAGCCTATAAGATGGGCGGTGCATTGATTACCTCGGTGGTTGGTGAAGTGGTGTCTAAAGAGATTCAGGAGGCGGTGGAGGCGAAGGTTGCCGCAGGGGAAGTATCGGAAGGTGCATTGGCAGTCGCGGCACGGGTGACGACTTGGTTTGAAGAGTTGCAGCGGGGCGCGCAGGGCGAGCGGTGGTGGGAAAAACTCCCGCCTGAGTGGGCAGGGGAGAAGGTCAATTTGCTCGGCGTCGAAATGACGAAATTAGAATGGCTGAGGAAGTTCGTGCCAGAATTCGAAATAGCCACTGAACATTTACCGCCCGTTGAGTTTGATGATGGAGGGGGCGAGGGGGCATTGCCCGCACCAGGTTCTGCCGGGGAAGAACATGTACCAGGAGAATTTGAGGATGGTGGAGATAAAGGAGGGGGAGAAGCGATAGTTCCGCCACCAGTCGAAACCGTTCCCTTGCCGGCCCATATTGGATATCAAGGCGGTGGGGACTTGTGGCATGAGCTTATCAAGCAAGCTAATGTCCGTGCTGACTTCACCCAACTTGTGGGCCATCAAATTCCGGAATCAAGCTTGCAACTTTCCGGGGATGATACTTGGACGATTGACGCTTTGAAAGACGAAGTTTTGCGTAATCCGGCAGCATATAATTTGCCTGCTAATGTTGATATTGACCATTTGACTGCGGAACAGTTAAAGAATTTTGATTATGATAAACTGTTTAATCAATGGACGATAACTCATCAGGCTGACGTGATTCATCATGTCAGCGCTTCGGAAGACGCCCAGAATAAGGAACACAATCGCCTACTTGCTAAGTGGCAGGCGGAGCATCCGCACGAGACGATTGAATCCACGCCGGGTGAGAAGAATTTTGCGGATGATATTATTAGAGAAATGCGGGCGGAAGAGGTGTTCGCAGAGGGAACCACAGCAGGTGGCAGTGCAGCGCCGGTGGTGCCTGAAACGGCAGGAACCGGCAGGACTGTGGTGATCAATGAAGCGGGCGCAGAGTATGAGCAGCCCGCGGAGCTCGTATATCCGCAGGCAGGCAAGGGTGCGCAGGTTGAAGCGCCGCCTGCTGCGGCGAAGGTATCCGGAGGCGTGATATTGGAAACGCCTGTGCCAGAGAGCAGCGCCGGCGGGCAGGAATATTTCTATGATGAGAATTCTCATATGGAGTACCGCCATGTGCCCGGGACGAAAAATATTTATGAATTCAATAAGATAGAAGAAGGAGCGACTGGCGGAGGAAAGGGATCATTTAAAGATCATGGGTTGCCGGAGGGCGCCGTGGAAGTAGATGCCAAGGGAGTCCAGCAAGTTGTTGCCGAATACGCCAAACTGGATAAACAATTATTGAATGATGAGAAGGTGCTCCCAGAGGGAGCAAAGCGTTTGTTTTATACACCGGAGAGCCAACGCGACTTCGCGTATTATCAGCAGTTGGACCAGGCTTTGCGCGAGATTGATCGGGTGCACATTGAGCAAGACGGCAGGATGATGAACTGCATCATCGGCGGCAAGGATTACCGTATAGCGATACCCGAAGGATGGCGTGTAGGAGACGATGCGCAGGGCAGCCTAGAGCCGCGGATTTCTGTGAATAGTCCTGAAGGCATAAATACAATAGGTGTGCTCACGGTGAAGGACAATAAACTTATAATTGATTCATTAGGTAATCAGCAGGAAGTGGGCGGGGCCTTTGGAGGCAAGCAGTTGAAAGGAGAGGGATTGAGGATAATTGCTATTGATAAAAGTCCATTGCCGACGGGTATCGCAGGTATTGATCCAAAGATACCGGGACTGGATGCTCAACGTACTCAACCATTGGAGGGCAAAGAATCTACTGGGATCCCTGCAGTTGATCGTTTGCATCAGGAAGTTGCAGAGATGCATAAATACACAGATGCATGGGATACACTTATGTCTGATAAGGCCACAGGCGAACAAAAGGTTGAAGCTTTTAAAGCGGTCATCCCTGACAAGCAAGCGGTGGAAATGAATATCTTTACCTTCGCGCGCGATGGCGACAAATTGTATCTTATAGAAGGCGGCAAACAGATAGAGGTTACGCCCAATAATGTCAATAAATTGCAAGAGATTTATCAGCAGGCATGGGATCAGCTTCATGGTAAACATATGGCTCCGGTGACAGAGCGGGCGGCAGCGCACGCGGCGGAAGCTGTGTCCCCGTCTTCGGGACCAGAGGTGAAATATGATTTTGGCAAAGCATTCACATCATTAAATACTGACGATCTCTATTTGGTGAAAGGAAATGCGCAAGATATGATTAACCTGTCTGGCACGGAATTTGGCAAGATTGCGGCAAATTTAGGCATGTCAGAGGCTAATTTTCGCAGGGGACTTGAGCTTATCGTAAAGGGAGTTGATGCGAATGGCGGGAACTTTATCATGGACAATGCGCAGGATATAAAAGACGTTGAGGGCGCGCTCGATGCCATTATTACCGCGTACGGGGAAACGAGCAGCATCGGACAGTATCTTAAGCACTTACAGGAATCAGTTGAGCAAAGCCTCAAGAAACCCGACACATAATCTTTTCTCCGAAAAAGAGAATCATCATACGGGCGCGCGGCAACGCGCCTTTTGTAATTCATCCCGCCCGCGATCACGCGCACCGCATAATCAAAATGTAGGGGCGTACGGCTGTACGCCCATAACCTGAATAAAAAGCAAGAAACCCTCGAGATCTTGCGCGCATTTGAACCATTGACGGTTGCGTGCTGATGATAAATTTGATATAGTAGGGTCGTATGGTAATTGATGTAATGGTTCAAGTAAATTATTGGCGCAAGAATGCAGCAGCGAAATGGAAGACGGCGCAGGGATTATATTCCCTTAAGCGGTACGCTGATTGTCTGTTTTTTTTGTCATCTGGTGTTGGAGTGCCTGCTCAAGGCATTGGTGTGTCAAGCGACTAAAAAGGAGGCTCCCTATATTCACAATCTTGTACGCCTTGCAGAGTATGCACACCTTGAGCTGTCCGATATCCAAAAGGATACCCTCAAAGTTATCAGTACATTCAACCTCCGGGCGCGCTATGAGGAGTATAAGATGGCATTCCACAAAAGGGCAACGAGCGCATTCACGGAAGAATATTTTAATCACACGCGCATAATGAAAGTATGGTTATCACGCGAACTACAAAAAAGAGGGCACAGAGGTATGTAGCGGACTTCGTGCGGCACCTCAAGCAACAGGAGAAGCTACCTATACAGGGAGTGTATCTTTTTGGCTCTTACGCGAAGGGGACTCCGCATAAGTGGAGCGATATTGACGTGGCGGTCGTTTCCCGGAAGTTTACCGGTAAGGTAGATCCTTATGAATATCTGTGGCTGCATTTGCGGGATGAAGATGTGAGGCGCGGCATTGAGCCGATAGGTTTCCATCCGCGGGATTTTGTGTGGGAGAATCCCCTCGCGGCAGAGGTGAAGCAGCACGGAATTAAGATCAAAGTGTAGCCAGGATGCGTCTTTACCCCTAGAAAAAACAAGGAACCCTCGAGATCTTGCGCGCATTTGCATCGGTGCGGCGGGAATCAAAATCATGTTGCTTTTTTGTCCGCTATGCGCTATAGTCGTTTTATATGCCGGTACAATATAAAGAGACAATTCGAACTGCAGGCGCTCGCATTATTAATCTTCCCGATTTAAAGCGTCTGCGCTATTCTCTGCCGGAGAGCTGGGATAACGCCGCGGGTATGTTGCGCCATAAGCGGGCGGCGCTTGAGCGTCATCTTAAGCGCGTGCGTTCGGAGTGGAACCGCGCCGGGAGGAGTTATGACGATTGACGCGAACATTCTCATCGCGTACCTTGCGGGCGACGGAGCGGTAATTCAAGCGTTGACGCGATGGCGGCGCGATGGCATGCCGCTCTTCCTTTCTACCGTCGCGGAGGCGGAGGTGTTGTCATTTTCAGAGTGGACCTTGCAGGAGCGTCATGATACGGAGAAGTGGATTGAGGAAAATTTCACCTCTCTATCTTTCGATCGTCAGGTGGCGCGAGTTGCCGCTGATCTTCGTCGTAACTACAAGATTAAGTTTCCCGATGCCGCGATTGCGGCTACCGCCTGGTATACGAACTCGCCGCTTGTTACAAGGAATCAAAGAGATTTCAAACACATTGATGGTTTACAGATTATAGCTCTGTAAGCGGGCGGGTACAGAAGAGAGAGTATCCCGCATCCGCGTAGATCCGCGTATCCGCTAGCTGGTGGAATCTGCGTAGATCAGCGTCACAGAAAAAGCAGAAGCCTTTACCCCGTGTTCATCACGGGGCCTCAAGTCTCTGAAAATAATAATCATTATAAATGCAAGAGCCCTCAGAGACAGTATTATGTCCTGAGGGCTTTTTAAATCGGTGGGGTTTTGTCGCAAAAATCACGGGGGCGGGGGACCGCGGGTCGCAATCAGCGAGAGCGCTATTGCATCAGTGCTTCAAGCCGTTGCTTCCGCGCCTGGGCGCGCTGGCGGAGCTCGTCGGCGTTGACGAGGACGGCCCGTAAGGCTGCCTCGCGTTTACCACGGTTTCGCTCCAGGGTTGCGCGGACTGCATCCTGCTGGACCGACAAAGTCGAGTCCAGAAGGTCGATGGTGCCGACCATATGCTCGGTCAGCTCGCCAACCGCCAACTCCACGTTATTGATGCGTGTGGAGTCGTCGGCCAGCCGCGTTGAGTCAGCGGTGAGTCGCTTGGTGATGGTGGTCAGGTCGGCGGCGGCTGGGATGGTCGCCTTTATACTATCCATTTGAGCAATGATCGATTGGATAGCTGTCGGCTTTCCATCGCGCCTGTTGATTCCAGGCACCCACATAAATCGGCCGTCGAGAGCGGTTAGACCATTCACCACTCTCATCCAGAACTCCCGGAAGACCCGCTCGGTAATGGGGGCATTTGGATCCGGGGGGACCCGTCCGCCAGTGGTGTCCGTGAAAAAAGCGGTCAGAAACGTGCTGTCGGCTGCGGACAAGGGGGGAAGCTGTGCTTGGGCGGCGGCGGTCAGGATTACGACCGCCAAAATTGTTAATGTGATCGATTTCATCAGAAATTCTCCTTCTATTTTTTTGCCCGTCTATGTTAGCCCGGGCGTGGTTGTTTGTGGTAACTGCGCCAATTACATGATCTTGCTGAAGTCGGTTTTGGATTTGGCAGCTTTCGAAGCTTCAGCAGGTTTGCCGGGCTCGGCTTTTTTTGCCCCTGTTGCTTTCGCAACCTTGGGGGCGTAGAGGGCGTTGACCGAGTCAACGTAGGTCTGCACAGTGGGCGGCTGGGGGACCACTAGGACGTTTTCGTCCCAGCTGTAGAGGTCCACCTCCGGCAGTTTGGCGCTATCCGGTACCCATGTGGCGTATTGGGGGACCAACCCTGCCGCCACGATCGTAGAATAGAGCCCGCCCTCTACTCTCTCTATTCGCGTCGCAAATTCTTTTTTTTGCGTTTCGAGCCCAGATTTGAGCTCTCCACGCAAGGTTTCGGTATTGGCCTGGACCATAGCCAATGCCGAGGCGTCAGCGGCGGTGCGGACGGCAGACAGGTCCGAGTGGGAGGGACTGCAGGGTCCCCAGAATCCCACTGCGACGGCGGCAATTGCCACCGCTAAGGTCCCGATTGAGAACCAGTTGATTTTTGTTTCCATTTGTAAATCCTCCTAAAGAGAGTTTTTTGCCGAGAGTAAGGTCTCGGCGCCTATTCTGAATAGTTGTCTACAACGAGCGGAGAAAGCGAGATGATGAGAAGCTGGAAGTTGGAAGCTGGAATTTAGCAAATGAAATATTCTAGCTTCTAGATTCTATCTTCTAACTTCTTCCGATCTTGTCCTCTCTGCTCGCTGCGACAATGACGCGGATGTACGCGGAACGTCACGCTTGGCTAGATCGCGGATATACGCGGATGTGTATCTGCGTTGATCCGCGTTTTGATCTGCGTTAATCCGCGATTAGTTGGTTGGCGGTCTGTGGGGCTTTTTGACGGTGGAATATCGCTATGGTACGATATATACATATTATTTATATGTTCCCTATGGCAGATTACGATGAAAAGCCAATAACATATAAGACACTCGAGGGCTACATGGACAAAGTGGCTTATCCACGCGTGAGGGGGATTATCCGTGAAGAGGTAGGACGGGATACGGATAAGATTCTCACCAGCAATGACCGATTGGCTAAAAAGCTCGACCGGATTCTCACGGAACAGCAGGCTATTACCGTGAACTACAAACGGGTGGACCAGCGCGTCGAGTACCTAGAATTGTTTTCAGCGCAGGTCGCGCAGAAGCTCGGGCTTGCGTTTGAGCGGATGTAATGATTGTCGGAGACCAGCTCCGACGCTACCAATCAATTCCCACAGATCGCCAACCAAGGTGATCTGTTTATTTTTGAATTTTCAACGAACGTTCCGCTTGGTAACTCCTCCTTGCTTCCTCCTCTTAAGGTAAGAGGAGGTGAGGTGGAGTTATGTGGATCGTGATCTCTGATCCGGAGAGAATGAGGGGAGAGACTTCCCGCGAAGCGGGAAACCCGCATCCCATCCGGATCAGAGAGAACGAAGTCCTTTATCTTAACAAAAATACCCTCTTTGTCGAGAGGGCCGGCGGTAACAGTTAAACAGTTTAGCAGCCTGACAATTTGTCAGTGTAGCAGTTTAACAGTTCGTGCTGATTCCGGTCTCTCTCGGAATTGTTTTGGCCAAGTCTCTCGATTGGCGCTTGTATCGCGGACTGACGCGGAACGTCACGCTTGGGCTTCTCGCGGAATTACGCGGAAAAGTGTCTGCGTGGGTCTGCGTTTAGTCAGCGAATGTCTGCGATTTTTCAAAGTTAACAGGCCATTATAGCGCAGCCGCAGGATTTGTCAAGGGCCTAAGGGGCATGGTAGGATAATATGCAGATAACCCTTGATTTTATGGCTATAAAACAAGAACCTATAAATTATCATGTGATTTTTCGCCCTGAATCAGAGGGCGGATATACGGTTATGGTGCCGGCATTGCCCGGATGCGTCACCTATGGGAAAGACTTGGCGGAAGCGAGAGAAATGGCCCATGATGCCATCAGCGCGTATCTCGTGAGCCTGCGGAAACACGGTGAAGTAATCCCTACTGATGAGCAGTCATTTATTAGCAATGTGAGGATTCTCAAACCCAGAGTTCGGCAGAAAACCTATGCCTAAATTTGCCCAAGTAAGACCTCGGGAATTGGTAAGCGCTTTTGAGAAATTGGGCTTTTATGTGGATCATCAGACCGGGTCGCACGCGGTGCTGTATAGGGATTCCGACCAGAAAAGAGCGGTCATTCCCCTTCATACGAGAGTAATTCCGCGCGGCACTTTCACGGCAATTCTCCGCGAAGCAGGGGTAAGGAGAGAAGATATCGTATTATAGGGTATTTGAATAGCACGTCGCAGGCCCGTATGAGGGCTTTTTTATTTTAAGCTCTTGACAACTTCATAATTGATATGTTAGGGTGCACCTTCCCTTCAATATTAAGATTCACGTATAAATAGTCTGTATAGGTCTGCGATATGCGTGAAATGTAAATTTTGTAGGGGCGTGGAGCACCAACAGACGAATTGCAGCTTAAAGAACCGGAAGGGCTTGAAAAAGCCCAGAGAGGAAGCACAAGGAGGCATAAGGTATCGCTCCACCACGATTTTGGCAGGAGCGTTTTTTGTTGTAACTGACTTGGAATTTTCGATGTTTATCCACCCTATCATTTCTATCCGTCTTATTAGTTTTATCCAACTTATCAAAACATAACCATTTAACCATGTAGCCATTTAATAACAGTCCGATTCCCGCCGTCTTTCCGGACGGCAATAGGTGACCCGAAGACAATCGCGATCTGCTCCACAGTTGCGGTTTGCTCGCCGGCAGTATCACCTATTGCTATCTGGGATGACAAAGAGTGTACATTGAAAATTTAAATACCAATACATGCCTCGACTGGCGCGCCTTGGGCAGAATCCTCAAAAAGTTCCTCTCCCTAGTAAGGGAGAGGTGTAGGTGAGGGTGTACAACAATTTAACAGTTTAACAGTGTAGCAATTTAACCATGTAGCATTGCATCAATGTAGCAGTTTAACAATTCACCAAGGGTTTCCTCCCAGCGTGCGTCAGTCATGAGGCAATTAAAAAACCAAAAATAGCCGGTTGGACTTGCCCCGTAGTGAAACGAAGTTTCTACTACTGGGGTGTGCAATTCCGGCAGAACTTCCTCCTTCAAAACCAATAGAGGGAAGAAAAACATCATGGAGGTACGCATAATGCGAACACTCACATGCGCCACGTTGGCGCTCGTAATCATTGCGTCATTGGCCGCCCCCGCCATGGCGCAACAATCGGCGTGGAAACACGTCGGGGGTGCTCCCTATACTGGGAAGGATTCGGTGGCAATTTGGTCCGCCCCGAACACCTCTTCCTCAGTGAAGGCCCATCTCTGGGACCAGTGGGCTGCAGGGAGCAAAAAAAAGATCTCGGTCCCACGGGGTTCTATCCTCGCCGCCGTCAATAATCGAGGCGGCTGGACCCTTCGCAACGTTCGTTGCGAGTGGGAAACCCCGGAACGTTTTCCTTCTTTGCCGGCCTATGAGGTCAGCTGGCAGGAAGGTGCCGTTCTTTACAAGGTCGGCAAATTTTCCCGCGACCTCAACCGCTTAAATTGCGGGAACTGGTACGTCATCGTGTCATACCAGCGCCCGCAGCCATCTGCGCAACGCCCTACTCAACCCGTCACAGCCTTACCAACCTACGTCATAAATAATTATGGTGGGATTGTGGTAACAGGAAATAACAACACCGTGACGGTGTCTGGAAGTCAGCCTTCCTTACTAAACGAGCAACACACCCGCACCACCCAACGCGGGACCACAGTCGGTGATGGTAAAAAGAACTGGGGAATTGCCCCCACCCTGACCTACAATCGGATGGGATTTTCCGATGGACGATCGTCCGATTATGTAGGTATCGGTGGTACTATCTACTACCGCCATCTCTTTGCTTTTGCTAATGGCGGTATTGGTGGGCGGAACACCGGGTATCCCACAACCCAAAACGAGGGCTGGCAAGCAGGTCTCGGCGTTGAAATCCAACAGCTTTTCGGGCTGGAAGATGATACCGAATCTCGGTTTCCCATCCGTTTTGGTCCCGTTCTCGGATTTACCCATTTTGGTGAGGCCCTGAAAGAGTCAAGCCAACAGTTGGGTTTTACTCGTGGGCAATATGCGCTTGATTTTGATGCCTTTGCAATGGGGTTACAGGTAGATTTATTTAACATAATAACCTTAACTGCAAACTATTGTATTGGTGAACGCGATTTGCCGTTTCAAAATGACTTAAACACTGTTTCCGGCCTACAAGTTACTGTAGGTTTGAAACACACTTTTCACTTTTAAAAAAGTAGGTGACTAAATGAAAACAAAAATCATTGCAGTCCTCGTACTGCTCGTAATTGCGGCGTTGCTGGGCTCTTGCACCCGCAACGCCCCGGACTTAATTATGAGTCCAAAAATCCAGACTGTTGATAACATTAATCAGCACCTTAAGTTGGAAGTCTGGGCTCATACCGGTTCCGGTGTCGTGCAAGATGCTACTGTTTCATTAAATGAGCGGCTAATCGGAAGTAAGCTGCCCGTGAAATTTGATACAACCTCGAGTCCAGGTAAATATTTAGTCAAAATTAATAAGTCTGGATTCATGGAATATCGGGAGAACATTGATGTGACACCCCCGATATCGGCTTCAGATACATCACGCAGTTTCTTTATCGATGGAGTGTTAGTGCCCATAGCGTCTGTTGGATCTGATAGCGGAGCATTGGCAATTAAATTGCAGGATGGTTTATCAGCGCAGGTAATTGTGAAGGCCACAGAAGGTGACACTGTAATTAATGGCACTTACGCACTTATTGAGGTTGTTTTAAAGTCGGGTAATTACTCGGTTGATATTAAACGACCACAATACAAATCGTGGGGCACCTTAGCACTCGTAGAAAAAGGAACCTATACAAATATAGTGGTTCCTTACTTAGACTTGGCACCAATTGGCGCAGTAGCTCCAACCATCGAACAATTCGTGGTTACCCCCGATTCTATCACTGTTGGCAGCACGGCGGTCTTAAGCTGGAAAGTGAAAGAAGCCACTGCTATCCGCATTGACCAAGGCATTGGTACCGTCTCCGCGCAAGGCAATCAAAACGTTTCCCCGTCTATGACGACTATCTATACTCTGACGGCGGAAAGCGCAGGCGGCACAGTGAGCAAGCCAGTGGTATTGAAAGTCGGAAACACGTCTGTTCCAAAACCAACCATCGAACAATTCGTGGTTACCCCCGATTCTATCACTGTTGGCAGCACGGCGGTCTTAAGCTGGAAAGTGAAAGAAGCCACTGCTATCCGCATTGACCAAGGCATTGGTACCGTCTCCGCGCAAGGCAATCAAAACGTTTCCCCGTCTATGACGACTATCTATACTCTGACGGCGGAAAGCGCAGGCGGCACAGTGAGCA